>DASSUE010000163.1:0-5704 GCA_035707305.1 Gemmatimonadales bacterium | reverse complement strand
TGTCTCCGATCGCTCACGTCGGCAGTTCTGTGCCGGCCTGCTCCGCCACCATGTACGCGGCGTACCAGCTCGGCCAGTCCGCGTCTCGCTGCCCGGTGCGCTTCTCGTGCTCGCCATGGGCAGCCTCCGCGCGCCGGAGGGCCTGCGCCAAGTCAGGGACCGACGCGTAGGTCGTGTCGCCCGCCAGCCGTCCGGGGAGCCGCGTCGTGATCTCCTGCAGCAGCCAGCCGTTGCCGTCCGGGTCACTGAACGTCGCGTACGAGCCGTAGCTCTGGTGGCCAGGCGCGACGCCGCTCACCTGGCCGCCGAAGGGACTAGGGGCGGCGGCGTAATGAAATATTTCGCTCACCTCGACACCGCGCCTCACCAGGTCGTCACGCGCAGCCTCGATGTCGGAGACGACCAGGAACAGGCCTTTGGCGGATCCAGGGGTGCCGTTCGCTCCGAAGTGAATCGAGCATTGGGAACCCGGAGGCGTGAACTGGATCGCGCGTTCGGCGCCGTGGCGGAAGTCGGCGTCGATCCGCCACCCGAGACCGCCGTAGAACTCCTTCGCGCGGTCGAGATTCGAGACCGGGAGGGTGATCACCTCGAGCTTCATGTCTATCTTCCCGACGCGCGCCTCGGTGGTCGCGTCCTTCGGATGGGTTGCGGTCGTGCTCATGGCTGCCTCCTGCGTTGTGTCAGGTGTGGGTCCTGCGCCTCGGGGATCCCGGTCGCCAAGGTTGCTGCGGAAACGCCGCAAGAACAAGACGGGAGCTGTGCCGCTTTCCCGTAGGCTCGCCGGTGCCGGCGACATCAATAGAGGTGAGTAGCCCGCGCTCTCATGCGCAGCCCGCTGATCTCAACATTTGAGTTAGATGGGAGTCACCTGAGCCTGCATGACCTCATGAGGATAGTGGATTCAACAAGGAGCCCGCCATGACCTTCGAAGAAATGCAGCACCGCGTAACGACCGCGAGCGCCCTGGGCCTTCTTTTGATCGCTTCCCCCAGCTACGCACAGACCGTCGCCGCCGCGACCCAAGAGTCCACGACGACCTCACAATTGCAGTACACCACCCCGACTTCCGCCGCGCCGCGCGCAGCACCCGAGGACACCGCAATCCGCCCGTTCCGGAACCGCGTTTCGGAAGCGGAGCTCGTCGAGCTCCGGCAGCGCATCATGGCTACCCGCTGGCCTGAAAAGGAAACGGTCGCCGATCACTCGCAGGGCGTGCCGCTCGCGATGGTTCGCGAGCTCGCGCGCTATTGGGCGACCGATTACGACTGGCGCAAGTGCGAGGCGAAACTGAACGCGGTGCCGCAGTTCGTGACCACCATCGATGGGCTGGACATTCACTTCATCCACGTGCGTTCGAAGCATGCAAACGCCTTGCCGCTCATCGTCACGCACGGATGGCCGGGCTCGATCATCGAGCAGCTGAAGATAATCGATCCACTTACCGATCCGACCGCATATGGCGGGAAGGCATCCGATGCTTTCCACGTGGTTATTCCGTCGATGCCCGGTTACGGGTTCTCGGGTAAGCCGACGCGCACCGGCTGGGGCCCCGAGCGCATAGGCCGAGCCTGGGCAGAGCTGATGACGCGCCTCCGCTACACCCGCTATGTCGCCCAGGGCGGCGACTGGGGGGCGTTTGTCGTCGACCAGATGGGCTTGCAGGCACCTGCGGGATTGCTCGCCATCCACACCAACATGCCTGCCACCGTTCCAGCTGACGTCGACAAGGCTCTCCAGGCGGGCGGCCCGACGCCATCGGGTCTCTCAGCTGACGAACACCGCGCCTACGAGCAGCTGGAAAGAACCTTCAAGCAAGTCGACTACGCGAGGTTGATGGCCTCGCGCCCGCAAACCTTGTACGGCATCGCGGATTCACCTGTCGGCCTCGCCGCCTGGCTTCTCGACCACAATGACGCTGACGGCCAGCCGGCGGCGGCGGTCGCCTCGGCCCTCAACCGCACCACGAGCGCCACGGGCGAACTGACGCGCGACGAGATCCTTGATAACATTACGCTCTACTGGCTCACGAACACGGGGGTTTCTGCGTCTCGTCTCTATTGGGAGTACAAAGGTGGCTTTTTTAACGCCAAGGGTGTCTCGATCCCGGTGGCGGTGACGGTCTTCCCCGGCGAGCAATATCAGGCACCGCGGAGTTGGACCGAGCGGGCGTATCCGAAACTGATCTATTACAACAAGGTCGACAAAGGCGGCCACTTCGCCGCGTGGGAGCAGCCCCAGCTCTTCGCGGCCGAGGTGCGCGCGGCGTTCCGATCGCTCCGTTGAAGCGGCCTCGACATCCCGAGTTGTGCTTGGCGAATAGCCGCCGGCGGCATGGAGAGTAAGAGTAAAGGAGGACAGCAATGTCCAAGGTGCTGATCGCACTATGCCTGACTGCGGCTACCGCCGCGGCGCAAGAGGCCAAGGTGACGTCGCTAATGACGCAGGAACTGGCGGCAATAGACAGCAAAGAGGGCACGATGATCATGGTGGAGTACGCGCCCGGCGGGTCGGACGCTGGGCACCGGCACAATGCGTATGCGTTTGTCTATGTGCTGGAGGGGGCAGTGGTGATGCAGGTGAACGGTGAGAAGGAAGTGACACTGGGGCCGGGCCAGGCGTTCCATGAGTCGCCGGAAGACGTGCACACGGTTTCCCGAAATGCCAGCACTACAAAGCCTGCCAAGTCCTGGTGTTCTTTGTGAAGCAGAAGGGGGCTCCGCTTACCGTGCCGGCAAAGTGATCGGTTGGCCTGTGCCGGCTATCCGTACGCACAGAACGATGGGGGCCAATACGGGGGGAGAGTCTCCTAACGCGTCGTAACGTCTACCAGCAGCAAGAGGCCGAAACCGAAGGCGGCGAGCAAACCTGAGAAACGCGGACTGTTGTGGAAAGCTTCGGGAAGCATTGTTTCCGCAGTCATCGCGAGCAGTGCTCCGGCTCCAAATGCTTGCAGCCGCGGTGGCCAGGCCTCACTGAGCGAACCGAACCCGACATACCCTGCCCCGATTGCTACCGCTGCCCCGATGGCGATCGCACTCCAGAGCAAAAGGATGTAGGTGTAACTGCGGCCGGCGATCCGCATCCCCGCTGCGCTCGATAAAGCCTCGGGAAGGTTGCCCACTGAGAACGCGAACACCAGCGCGAGGGGGACTACCCGATCCCGCAGAGCGAACCCCAACACCATCGCCTCCGGGACCGCGTCAAGCGCGTTGCCGAACGCGATAGCTACTCCGCTGCCAGGCTGCTGCGACTCGACCGGTTGCTGAATACACTCGCCGCATCGCTTGCGGTGAGCGGCACCGAACCTCGCGAGAAGCGCGTTGCTCGCGCTGAACACGGCTGCCCCAAGCAGCAGTGACAGCGCCGCCGCGACCGGCCCGGCGATCCGGATCGCATCCGCGGCCACTTTAAGGGACACACTGGCGAGCAGCAGTCCCGCACCTACCGACATGGCCATCGCGATCGCGTGGTGCGGCATTCGCAAGAATGATCCGGCGACGGCGCCGACCAGCAGCCCGACGGAGGACACTGCGCCCCACGCCAGGGCAGCCCCGACTTCACCAGCACTCGTGGGCATAGACAGCCTCGGATTGCGAACTCAACAGCGGCGAAGGGGCGTCACAGGCTCAAGCCGGCAGCGCTGCGGCAGCAATCATGATACGCCGGACACCCGTCGGATCGAGCCAAACCTGCGTCGCCGTCCGCGTGACGCACAGGACGACGGCGTCGCAGCTCGGACAGCGCACCACCGTGCCCATGCCGTGGGCGTACACCAGCAGCGCACCCACTGCGCGGGTCGCCCCGCAGCCGGCGCATGTGGCGCGCGCCGCGGTGAGGTCGGGGACGAAGAGCTCGCTCAGGATCCCGGCCGCGGCGTTCCCGTCGAGCCGGAGCGCGTCCCCAACGCTCTCGCCAGCGGCGATCCGCTCGTTTGCCGCTCTGATACCATGGTCCATTGCCGCCTCCTTTACTCGCGCACCCGGGTGTATGGTCGTGCTACGCCGGCCCGCCCGTAGGGCCGAAGCGTTCGGTCTTCACCCGTGCCGGGTCGTGCCCGAGTTCGACGAATGCCGCCGCGACCGCCTCCACCAGGAGTGTCGGTCCGCAGACGAAGACTTTCGGGCGCTCCGCCGGCGGCCAGGCGACCTCCGCCAGCATCATGCGATCGATCCTGCGCCGGAAGCCCGTCCAGCCCCGGGGCGGCTCGCGCGTGAGTGTGAGCGTAACCTCGAGCGTCGGATCGTCCTCGACCAGCCTGGCAAGCTCGTCCCGGTAGATCACCTCATCCCATCGCCGGGACGAGTACAGGAGCCGGGCCGGGATGTGGTGCCGAGCGTCGGCCTCCGCGCTCCCGAGCGCGGCCGCCCGATGGCGCAGCATCGCCATGAGCGGCACGATGCCGGAGCCGCCCCCGACGAGGAGGAGTGGTCCGCCGATCGCGACGTCCCAGACGAAGTACCCGCCGATCGGCCCCCGCAGCTCGAGCCGGTCCCCCACCCGGAGCTCGTCGGTGAGATAGGGCGAGACTTCGCCATCGTCCAGCCGCTCGACCGTCAGCACGACGCGCGCGTCCTCCGGTGCAGAGGCGATGGAATAGCTCCGCTGCGCCTGGTAGCCGTCCTCCGCGGTGAGGCGCACGTCCACGTGCTGTCCAGCGCGGTGGCCGGGCCAGCCCGGAACGTCGAGGACGAGCGTCCGCGCCCGTGCCGTCTCCGATACGAGATCGGCCACGGTGGCTAGTCGCCACGCGATCGGCCGCATGGTCGGCCGCAGCGTGGTAGCTGCCGCGGAGCCGGGGGGCGGTGGCGCGCGGTTCACTCGTCGCCGGCGTACCGCTGCTCGCGCCACGGGTCGCCGTAGTTGTGATAGCCGTGCGACTCCCAGAACCCGGGCTGGTCGCGCTCCTGAAAGTGCAGCTGCCGTACCCACTTCGCGCTCTTCCAGAAGTAGAGGTGCGGCACCAGGAGACGCGCGGGGCCGCCGTGTTCCGGTGCCAGCGGCTCGCCGCCGTAGCTCAACGCCACCCACGCCTTGCCACCGGTCACGTCGGCGAGCGGCAGATTCGTCGTGTAGCCGCCGTCGCACCCTGCGAGCACGTAGGGCGCGGGCTTGACGCCCCGCGCGGCAGCCTCCGCGAGAAGCGTGTCCACCGAGACGCCCTCCCAGAGCGTGCCCAACTTGGACCATTTGGTGACGCAATGGATGTCCGCCGTGACGGGCTCGCGCGGCAGCGCCTGGAACTCGTCCCACGTCCACCGAGCGGTCTGCCCGCCCGGACCGCGCAGCGAGAAGTCCCACGCCTCGAGCGAGACGCGCGGCGTCGGACCCGCCGACAGCACGGGGAAATCCCGCGTCTCATACTGGCCGGGCGGCAGCCGGCCGGCGGCGGCCGCAGACCGTGGGCGGCCCCGAAACCCGCGGGAGAATGGCGACGTCATCCTTTCGCTCAGAGCGGCAGTGCTTCGCCCGACTGCTCGCGCACCATGTACTCGGCGTACCACTCCGGCCAGTTCTCGTCGCGTTGGCCCGTCCGCTCCTCGTGCTGGCCGTGCGCGGCGGACGCGCGCCGAAGGGCGCTCGCCAGGTCGCTTGCCGAGGCGAACGCCGTCTCCGTGGCGTCGACCCGGCCGGGCAGGCGCGTGGTGATCTCCTGCAGCAGCCAGCCGTTGCCGTCCGGGTCGCTGAACGACACGAACGACGC
>DASSUE010000162.1:0-2946 GCA_035707305.1 Gemmatimonadales bacterium | reverse complement strand
CCCGAGGCGAGAGTCGAACTCGCATGGGGTTGCCCCCGGCGGATTTTGAGTCCGCTGCGTCTGCCATTCCGCCACTCGGGCGCTGCCCCAATTTCTCCCCGGACCTCCCCGACCACAAGCTCCGATAACAGCTGCGCCTGTCGTCACATAGCCCCTTTGTCCCGCCGCGGTCGTGCCGCGGCTCACAGCCGGCTCCGGTCCACCGTTGTTTCTTAGCAGTGAACCGAACGGAGCTGAGCAATGCAGGAGTGGGTCTCCTGGATGGGGACGCCGAGGGCAGCCGGATTCGTCGCTGGAAGCTGGTGCTGCGCCGCCGCCGCCCTGGTGGCCAACACTCAATCACCCGGCGCACCCTGGGGTGCGGATTTGCTGCGCTGGCTGGCCAGCGACGGCGTTGGCCCCGGAATGCTTCCGATCACGATCGCCGCGATCGTCGCGCTGATTCACGCCATGCTGATCCGCGAAGCCCGCGGGCGCTGCTGCCAGGAATGGATCGATGCGGCCTGGAGCCTTGGTCTGGTCGCGGCCGGCATGGCCGCGTGGACCTGGGCGCTCCACTACGAGCCGTTCGCCGACCCGTTCAGTGCCTCGCGCCGGCTGGCCGCCCTCGCCGGTCTTGGCGCGTTGCTGGTGGGCGCGGGGATGACCATCTCGGTAGCGATTGCCACAGAGCGGAAGACCGAGCGGCCCGTCGAGCGGCGTCAGTTTCGCCGGAGCTACCAAGCGATCGGCTGAGTCCGAGCCGCCGCGCCGGGGTTGGTGCGGCGGCAATGAGGCGGCTACGATTCCGCCGCATGAAGCCTCGCCGCCATTTTCATCCCTGGCACGACATCCCGACCGGTAAGAAGCCGCCCGATTCGATCACGGCCGTCATCGAAATCCCCACCAACGAGCGGAACAAGTACGAGCTCGACAAGGAGCTGGGTCTGTTCCGTCTCGACCGGGTTCTCTTCAGCGCGGTGCAGTATCCCGGTGACTACGGCTTCCTCCCCCGGACGCTCGGTGACGATGGCGATCCGCTCGATGTGCTCGTGTTGATGACCATTCCGGTCTTCACCGGCTGTCTCGTGGAGGCTCGTCCGGTGGGGTTATTTCATCTGGTGGATCGCGGGATGGCCGACGAAAAAGTGGTCGCGGTGCCGTTGGGGGACCCGTACTCCGAGGGAGTCCACGACCTCAAGGACGTGCCTCCGCATTACCTGCGCGAAGTCGAGCACTTCTTCAAGGTTTACAAGGACCTGGAAGGGACCCACACAGAAACCCGCGGCTTCGAAGGGCCCGCCGCCGCGCGGGCGGCTATCATGCGGGCGATGGAAGCCTACGAGCGCGAGTTCGCGCTCCCGCGGTAACTCGGCGCCGCGGCGAGGTCACCCGCCTTTGGGGCGGCCGAGTATCTCGCCCCAGATGAACGCCTGGCGGATCTGCGCCGTGGTGAGGCGCCGCGCCGCCGGCTCCGCCACCGGGGGCGTGCGAATGCGCTTGTCGAAGCTGGCATGCCGCGCCTTGTGCGGCTCGCGGTCACGCGCCTCCGCTTCCGACAGCCGCGCGCGCTCCTTGGCCTCCGCCTGCGCGAGTCGGTTGGGATTGACTCGCTCCGGCCGGCGAATCTCACGCTCCAGGCTCTCGACAACCGGGTCCACTTCGAGTGACTCCCGCTCCTCCAGCTCCTCCGCCGCGGGCAGCGGTACCTTCGCGGGGCGCCCGAGCGGGCCGCGGGCGGGCTGCGGCGGCCGCGAACGGGGGGGTGGGAGCGCCGGCTCGGCGGCGGTCGGGTCGAGCCGTTGCTCGAGCGCGCGGAGCAACTCCTCGAGCTGCCCACCCTCCGTCTGAGTGGTATCCAGCCCCGAACGCGCCGGCTCCGGTCGGCGGGCTACGCGCCGAGGAGGGCTCGGGTCCCGGGGCAGCTCGGTACGCTGCCCTGGCGGGCGCTTCCGACCTCCGATGGCGTTGAAGAGCCAGAGGAGAAACGCGCCGGCCAGAATCCAGGGAAAGTCGCCGTCCATCGGTCAGCCGGAAGCGGGCGGTGTCGGCCGATCTTCCTGGCCGGCGATAGACTGGCGCATTGCGGTGTCGGCCTGGAGGTTCAGGTAGCGCTGGTAGTCGATCACGCCGAGGTTGCCCTTCCGGAAGGCCTCGGAAATGGCCAGCGGAATTTGCGCCTCAGCGGCGATCACCTTGGCGCGCTGGTTCTGAGTCTCGGCCTTGAACTCCTGCTCCATCGCAACCGCGAGCGCGCGCCGCTCCTCGGCCTTGGCCTGCGCTATCCGTTTGTCCGCCTCCGCCTGATCGGTCTGCAGCTCGGCGCCGATGTTCTTGCCGACGTCCACGTCGGCGATGTCGATCGAGAGGATCTCGAACGCGGTCCCGGCGTCGAGACCCTTGGCGAGCACGGTTTTCGAGATCAGGTCGGGGTTCTCCAACACCGCCTTGTGGCTCGCCGCCGAGCCGATCGTGCTCACGATCCCCTCACCGACGCGGGCGAGGATGGTCTCCTCGCCGGCGCCACCCACCAGCCGGTTCACGTTGGCCCGTACGGTCACCCGTGCGATCGCGAGCAGCTGAATCCCGTCCTTGGCCATGGCCGCCACTTTCGGCGTCGTGATCACCTTGGGATTCACGCTCACCTGCACCGCCTCGAAGACGTCGCGCCCCGCCAAGTCGATCGCCGTCGCCTGCTTGAACGCGAGCGGAATGCCCGCCTTCTCCGCGGAGATCAGCGCGTTCACCACCCGCTGAACGTTGCCGCCCGACAGGAAGTGCGCCTCCAGCTCGTTGATGTTGAGCCCGATCCCCGCCTTGTGAGCGGTGATCAGGGGATCGACGATCGCGGCCGGGTTCACCTTGCGGAACCGCATCCCGAAGAGTGTGAGGAACGACACCCGCACCCCCGAGGCGAGCGCCCTGATCCAGAGGCCGATCGGGATGAAGTGGAGGAAGACCGCGATC
>DASSUE010000161.1:0-7579 GCA_035707305.1 Gemmatimonadales bacterium | reverse complement strand
CGGAGGAAAATCGGGCAGCTCCGCGAGGCCCTGCAGGGACTGCATCCGCCGGAGCACCATGTAGAGCGGCTCCCGATCGCCGGGCTCGGCGCGAAAGGCGCGCGCCGCCCGGTCGAGGGCGCTCGCGATCAACGCGCCCTCGCGCGCGACGAAGGCACGGACGCCGGTCTGAACGTCGCCGGTCGGTGCGCTCCGGAGTCGAGCCGCCTCGGCGGGTCCCTGACCGGCCAGCGATTCGAGAAAGCCGGCCACCCGGGCCGCGCGGGCGGCATCGGTGTCCTGCCACTCGGGCACCCGGCGGACCAGGAGGCGGAACTCCTCGATGGCCTGGGTCGCTTGCTCGCGAGTGGCCGCGTCCCAGCCTCGTTTCCGGTCGCGGAGCACACGGCCAAGCGATTCGAATCCCGCCGCTGCCCGACCGAGCGGCAGCAGATTGGCCATCAGCGCGGAACCCCGAAGCGCGCGGGCGGTTCGGATGATCTCTTCGGGGGAGGGGCCTTGCGGCGTCGCGAAGATCTTGTCGAGGCGGTCGAGGCACTCGCCCGCTTCAAGGGCGAAGAAAGCGGCAGGCCCGAGCGGGTTCGACATGAGACCTCGCGGCAGAAGCGGGAGTGGGTGTCGCGCTGAAGAGTAAGACGAGGCACGGAACACGAGCAAGGCGACTATCTTTTCCGGCCTATGCCATTGACCCTTGCGAGGCGGGCCGTGGCGGTCGCGGCCGCATCGCTCCTCGTGACCGCGCGGGCGGTAGCACAGCAGCCATCCCAGCTCGAGCCGCCCGACCTTTCCGCTACGGCCGTGTCGCTGGCGCTGACCCTCAGCGGTGGCGATGCGCCACCTCGCAAGTTCTCCATGGGGGGAACCGGCGGTTGCCAGAACCTGGGAAACGACAAGCAGCCCAACTGGGTGGTCGGCTGGTCGGCGGATGACGGGTCGCAGCTCTTCACGGTCACGGTGCAAGGGCTTCCGAACGGGAAGACCGAGGAACGCGTGATGCTGAAGCCCCGCGGCGAGCGCTCCGTATCGTTGACGTCCATGTCTGCGGTTCGCATCGCCCGGAAGGGGCCGGGCGTGCGATTCACGTTCGACGGCACCGAGAGCGGCGGACGCACGATGAAGGGAACCGTGCGTTGCGCGGGGCAGACGACCTGACGCTGCGACGCGCGGCGGCGACGGGGCTGCTGCTGCTCCTCGCGCTACCCTGCGCGCTGTCGGCACAGTCGTCCGACACGGCGCTTGCCGCGCGGCTCAGGGCCCACGTCACGGCGGCCCAGCCGCGCATCCTCGCGGAATTCATCGAGCTCCTCTCGATCCCCAACCTCGCATCCGACAGCGTCGGGATCCGTGCCAACGCGGCGCGGCTGGTCGCGATGCTCGAGCGCCGTGGTGTGGTGGCCCGCACCCTCGAATCGCCCGGCGGCGGAGCACCGGCGGTGTACGGCGAGCTGCGGAGTCCTGGAGCTGCCCGAACCGTCATGCTCTACGCGCACTACGACGGGCAGGCGGTCCGGCCGGCGGATTGGGCTACCCCGCCATGGACACCGACTCTCCGCCGCGCGCCTGGCAGGCTCTCGGACCCCGCAATCGATCGTCCCCAGGCTGGCGACACCATACCGGCCGAGGCGCGCCTCTATGCCCGTTCGGCCTCCGACGACAAAGCGCCGATCATGGCCATGATGGCCGCGCTCGACGCGCTGCGCGCGCTGGACGTCGCTCCGGCGGCCAACCTGCGCTTCTTCTTTGAAGGCGAGGAAGAGGCGGGGTCGCCCCACCTCGAGGCGCTGCTCCGGGCACACGCCCCGTTGCTCGCGGCCGATACCTGGCTGTTCTGCGACGGGCCGGTGCATGCAACCGGCCGGCCACAGGTGTCGCTGGGGTTTCGCGGCGTGCTGGATTTGGAGCTCACGCTCCAGGGGCCGTCGCGTGCGCTGCACAGCGGCCACTACGGCAACTGGGCCCCCAATCCGCTGGTGGAACTGAGCCACCTGATCGCCGCAATGCGAGACCGGGAGGGGCGGGTCACGATCCCGGGGTTCTACCAGGACGTGGTGCCGCCGAGCCAGGCGGAGCTCGCGGCCGTTCGGGCCGCGCCGAACACCGACGACTCGGTGCGTCGTTCGCTCGGGCTCCACCGCACCGAAGGCAAAGGAGCCCGACTCGGTGAACGGGTGCTGCTCCCGGCGCTCAACGTGCGGAGCATCTCCGGCGGCACGCCCGGTGTGAACGCGATTCCGACCGAGGCGACGGCATCGATCGACATCAGGCTGGTACCCCGCCAACGGCCTGCCCGCGTCAAGCAGTCGGTGGAGACGTTTCTGAAAGCGCAGGGGTATGTGGTAACGCCAGCGGATTCGGCGGCGCCACCGGGGATGGAGCGGACCCGGATCGCACGGATCAGCTGGGGAGAGGGGTACGCCGCCGTGCGCACGCCGGCGGATGCACCGGCCGCGCGCCAGCTCCGCAATATCCTCCGGGAAGCGACCGGCAACGATCCCGTCGTGGTGCCCTCGTCGGGCGGCAGTCTGCCGCTCGACGTGTTCCAGCGCGCGCTCGGCGTCGTGCCGATCAACCTGCCGATCGTGAACCCGGACAACAACCAGCACGCCGCGAACGAGAATCTGCGCCTGAGGAACCTCTGGGACGGCGTCGTGATCTATGGGGTGCTGATCGCCCGGTTTAATTGACCTGCAGTCGCACCACCTCGCCCGGCCGGACCGAGAACTCCTGCGACCACGCGACCTCCTCGCTGCCCACCGGCGACGCGACGAACCGCACGGTTCCGCCGGTGGTCCACTGCGGCGGAAGCTCGAAGGTGGTGGTCCGGTTGCCGGTGGCGAGGCCGAGGCGTTGCCGCTCGCCGAAGCGCACCGCGAAGATCTGCATGTCGTAGAAATTCCGGTTCTCGATCTGTATCATCGTGCGCGCATTCACTGGTCCTGCGCTGGTCTCCGGCTCTGGTGCGGATGAGCACGCGGGCAGCGCCAACGTCAGAGCGAACGCAAGTATCCATGGTCGTCTCGACATAACTCCTCCGGTTGACGTCGTCAGTATCTCCGTAGCTTACCGCTGTCCGGAGGCGGCGCAACGTCGTGCATCACACTCGGGCGCCTCGCATCAGACCGGCCATGGTCGCGACCGCCTCCCGCATTCCACCGAGCACGGCACGGCTGACGATGCTGTGCCCGATGTTGAGCTCTTCGATCTCGGGAATGGCCGCCACCGGCGTCACATTGAGGTAGGTGAGGCCGTGCCCGGCGTGGACCGCCAGCCCGACCCCGGTGCCGTGGCGCGCGGCCGCCCGCAACTCGTCGAGCGGTACGCCGGAGGTGCGCCAGCCGTGGGCGTAGCGTCCCGTGTGCAGTTCGATCGCGGGGACGCCGAGGCCCCGTGCGGTGTCGATGGCCGCTGTGTCGGGATCGATGAACAAGCTCACCCGGATGCCCGCCGCCAGCAACGCGTCGATCGTGCGTCGCAGCCGTTCCGAGGGACGACGCAGGTCGAGCCCGCCTTCGGTGGTGATCTCCTCGCGTCGCTCAGGTACGATCGTCGCCTGGAACGGGCGGAGCCGGGAGGCGAGCTTCAGCACGTCGTCGCTGGTGGCGATCTCGAGATTCAGCACGGTCCGCACCCGCTCGCTCAGCCGCTCGACATCGTAATCCTGGATGTGCCGGCGGTCCTCACGCAGGTGAACCGTGATGCCGTCCGCTCCCGCCTCTTCGCAGATCGCGGCGGCGGCCGCCGGGTCCGGCTCATCGGTTTTCCGGGCCTCACGAATCGTGGCGACGTGATCGACGTTCACGTACAGTCGGATCGAGCCGCCGCGACTTCCGTGTGTCATTGCCGCGGTCTCCCACGTCCGTTATGTTCGCTCTCCGTCTTCCGCTCAGCGAGCATTCCGTGCGACATCGGCGCCTCCTTGCTGTGATCAGCTTGCTCGCGGCCTGCAGCAGCGGCTCGACGGCTACCGACCCTGCGCGCGCCACCGGCCCGGCCAGCTCCGCGGAGGGTGCGGTGCGGAGCTTCCTGAAAGGCGTGGCCGACAGCAACCTCGCCGTCATGGCAACCTATTGGGGCAGCGCCGGCGGCCCAGCGATTCGCACCAACCAACCGCCCGATTGGGAGCGGCGGATGGTGGTGATGCAGGCATATCTCTCCCGCGCCGACTATCGGATCGTGTCCGACGTGGGATCGGCGTCCGATGCGGCGACGCGTTCGCTGCAGGTCGAGCTCCGGCGTCCCGAATGCGTCCGGATGGTGCCGTTCACGGCCATCCGCGCATCCGACGGTGCCTGGCTGGTGAATCAAGTCGACCTCGCCTCCGCCGGGAGTCCGATCAAGCCTTGCCCGGGGCCGACGCCCAAGGATTCACTCGCGCCCCGAGATTCGGTCTGATGTGACGAGGAACCCGGCGGAACCGGAGCCGGTTCTATTCCGTGAGCTCGAGTAAGATACCGGCCGTAGCCTTCGGGTGTATGAAAGCGATACGCCGGCCTGCAGCCCCGAGTCGAGGCGTTTCGTCGATCAGGCGGTAGCCGGCCGACCGGCAGGCCGACAGAGCCGCATCCAGATCGGGCACGCGGTAACAGATGTGGTGGATGCCAGGGCCGCGGCGGGCCAGAAACCGGCCGATGGGACTCTCGGGCGAACGAGGTGCCAGCAGCTCAACCTCGGATTCGCCGAAGGGGAGACTGACGATGGTCGCGCCGTCCGCTGTTTCCGGCGGGTGCGGCTCGAGGCCCAGGACGTCACGATAGAAGGCAATCGCCGCATCCAGATCCTCGACGGCCACGCCGACATGGGCAATGCGGGGACGATCGGCCACGATCTCTCCTTGATCGATTCGAATGGGCTCGACGGGAGCCAACAGCAACGGAGAATAACGCAATGAGCGCCACCAACACCCTCCACGTCAACGACGCCACGTTCGCGGGCGAGATCGAGCAGTCTTCGGGGCTCGTCCTGGTCGATTTCTGGGCCACGTGGTGCGGACCGTGCCAGGTGGTCTCTCCGGTGCTCGATCAGCTCGCCGGCGAATACGCCGGCCGAGCCAGGATCGCCAAGCTCGACGTGGATTCGAACCAGCGCACGGCCATGCGATTCAACGTGCGCAGCATTCCGAGCATCCTCTTCTTCAAGGATGGCCGCCACGTGGATACGGTGGTTGGAGCCGTGCCCAAGACCACCCTGGACGCGAAGATCAAGCAGCACCTGTAGGGCGGTCGAGGCGGTAAGGGCGGTAAGGCTGGGTTGGAAGGTCCCCAAGGCTGCAAGGCGTTTGCTTTGCAGCCTTCCCTCTTTATCGGCCAAACCTTACCGTCTCTAGCGTCCTCACGGCCTCCACCGCCTTTGAGCCCCATGCCCGGCACCCTCTACGTCGTAGCCACGCCGCTCGGCAATCTGCAGGACCTGTCGACCCGGACCGCGGACGTCCTGCGCTCGGTGGGGGTCGTGGCATCGGAGGACACCCGCCGCACCGGGAATCTGCTGGCACATCTGGGCGTGCGGCCGACGCTGCTCAGCTATCACGCCCATTCCGATTCCGGGCGCCTCGATACCCTGCTGGGAATCCTGGCTCAGGACCGGGATGTGGCACTGGTGACGGATGCAGGGACGCCCGGCGTCAGCGACCCGGGGGCATCGCTGGTGGCCGCTGCGCGCGCGGCCGGCGTCCCGGTCGTGCCGGTCCCGGGCCCATCGGCGGTGGCAACCGCGCTGTCCGCGTCCGGACTCCCGGCCGACCGCTATCTCTTCCTGGGCTTTTTGCCCCGAAAGGGGCAGGATCGCGCGCGACTGCTATTACGCGCGGCGCAGGAAGAATGGTCGGTGGTCCTCTTCGAGGCGCCGGGACGGCTCGCCGACCTGCTCCGCGACCTGGCCGACGTCGCGGGGGGTGATCGGCCGGCGGTGGTGGCACGCGAGCTCACGAAGCTGCACGAGGAGTTCCGCACCGGGAATCTGCGGGAACTCGCAGACTATTATTCGTCGTACGAGCCCCGCGGCGAGATCACAGTCGTGCTGGCCGGCACCGGTCAGCCACCAAAGCTGCCCGATCGCTCCGACGAAGCCCGGGAGCGCGCCCGGGCGTTGCTGGCGGAAGGCATGACCAAGCGCGAAACGACGCAGCGACTGGTCGCGGAGCTGGGCATGGCGAGAAACGACGCGTACCGACTTGTGACGGAGCTCTGAATGCCGGCGTGGCGCGGACGCACGACGATTGCCTGGGTGCTCCGCTCGGCGCTGGGATTTGGCGCCATCCTGGCCGCGGTCGAGACGGGCAACGCGCAGCGGCACAGCGTTTCTGCCGTGCTCACCATCGGCCGGCTGCATTACCCCGGCGGGGGCGACTGGTACGCGAATCCGTCGAGCTTGCCGAATTTGCTCGCGGCCATCCGGAGGCGGACCGCGCTTCCGGTCGCATTGGAAGAGCGAGTGGTAACCCTGGCGGACGACGAGCTCTGGAACGTGCCGTATCTGTATATGACCGGCCACGGCAACGTGCGGTTCGCCGATGCGGAGCTTGCGACCTTGCGCAGCTGGCTCCTTCGAGGGGGCTTCCTTCACGCCGACGACAACTACGGCATGGACCCGTCGATCCGGCGTGAGCTTGCGCGCTTGTTTCCCGATCGTCTGTTGACCGAGGTGCCGCTCGACCATCCGGTGTACCACCTGGTGTACGACTTCCCCCGCGGCATCCCCAAGATTCACGAGCACGACGGCCAACCCGCCCAGGGATTCGGCATCTTCATCGATGGTCGCCTGGCTGTGTTCTACTCCTACCAGACCGACCTCGGCGACGGGTGGGAGGATCCCGATGTCCACAACGACCCGCCGGCGAAGCGCGAGGCCGCGCTGCGCATGGGCGTCAACCTGTTCACCTACGCCGTAGGATACGGCGGATGACCGGCCAGGCCACCGCTCGCGCGCTGGAAAGTCTCGCCCGCCCGCTCAGGCTGTGGCAGCGGGCTGGGTGGGCTGCCGCGTTGACGGGGACGATGATTCTGTCACTCGGGGCCTGGGCCTGGATAGTGCGACTGCGAGTGCTGGATGCCCCCTGGTGGGTGCTCGCCGCGTGGGCGGTGGCGATCGCGGCAGCGGCGGCGATCCTGGTGGCGGCGTGGCGGCAGGAACCGAAGCTGCGGTTGCCGGCCGTCGCTCGGGCGCTTGAAGATGGTGGTACCTGGCGGCGTGGCGCCCTGGTGGCGCTGCTCGAGGTTCCCGCGGCGGGTACCAGCGACGCACTGCGGGGCCTTGCCGACCAGCATCGTGCGACCGACCTCGCGCAGCGTGGCCCCGCAGCAGTGACACCGCTGGTGCGCCAGGCCGGCCGGCGCTGCGTCGTCGGCCTTGGCGTGCTCGCGCTCGGACTCGCGGTCCTGGGTGCGGCGGGTCCACGGCAAGGTGTGGCAGCCGCGCTCTGGCATCCGCGGCGCGCCTGGGAGATGACCGTCGCGCCGGTTCGGCTTGCGGCAGCGAGCGGAGTCATCGATCGAGGCCAGCCGGTGGCGCTCGATATCGAAGCGATCGGGCGGCGCCACGCGATCCTCTGGCTCCGGGTGACAGGCGAGCGCTGGCGGCCGAC
>DASSUE010000160.1:0-4652 GCA_035707305.1 Gemmatimonadales bacterium | reverse complement strand
TGATCCTTGTTGGCGTCCGGGTGCTCGCGCCGCTTGAAGATGTCCTTCACCGTGATCAGCCCCTTGAGCACGCCCCGCGCGTCCACCACCGGCAGCTTCTCGATGCGATGCCGAGCGAGGATGCGCTCCGCCTCGTCGAGGTCGGTGCCGACGGGTGCCGTGACCAGCTTCTCCTTGGTCATGGCATCGCGGATGGGCTGCTCGAGGTTCCTTTCGAACTGGAGATCGCGGTTGGTGATGATCCCGATCAGCCGCCCCTCGCCGTCCACGATCGGGACGCCGGAGATCTTGAACCGCCGCATCAGCGCGTACGCTTCGCGAACCGGGCGATCGGGCCCCAGCGTGATCGGGTTGAGGATCATCCCGCTCTCGCTGCGTTTCACGCGATCGACTTCGGCGGCCTGCCGGTCGATCGTCATGTTCTTGTGGATCACCCCGATGCCGCCGGCGCGCGCCATCGCGATCGCCATTTCGGCTTCGGTGACGGTATCCATGGCGGCGGAGACGAGCGGGATGTTGAGCGGGATGGAGCGGGTGAGCCGGCTCCGGGTGGAGACCTCGCGCGGGTGCACGGTGGAGTGCCGCGGCACGAGCAGCACGTCGTCGAATGTGAGCCCGACGGCTTGGCGAATTCGGCTCATGCTGAAACGGGTGGCGGATGCGCGCCGGCCCGCCGGTGCCCCGGCGGGGCGACAGGCGGGCCGAAAGTATGTGGTGCCATCTCTGAAGTTACGGGCCGGTGTGGGCGAAATCAAGGCGGCGATTCCCTCCACGTGTACCCCAGACCGATCCCCATCAGAGGCTGAATCCGGTGTGCGATATCGTCGGCCAGGGTGTCGCCCGCACCGCCCGACGGCATGAGCGTGAATCCGCCTCGCGTGGTGAATTGCCACCCTCGCTGGATCCCGGGGCCGTAACGTCGCCGACCAAGCCCGGTCTCGGCCGCGATCTGATACGGAGAGTTCGACGAAGCCGCGATGCTTTTCCCCTCGGTGAACAGTGGCTCGTCGGCGATCAAGATCGCGTCAAGACGTCGCGGGCTTTGCCTGCTCCGTCACCCAGCGCTCGATCTTTCGCTGGAGCATCGACAGCGGCACACTCCCGTCCTCCAACACCCGGTCGTGGAACGCGCGAATGTCGAAGCGGTTTCCCATCCGCTGCTCGGCGTCCCGGCGCAGCCGCTCGATCTCCAGGCGGCCCACCATGTAGGCGGTGGCCTGACCGGGGGTGATGATGTAGCGGTCTACTTCGGACTCGATGAACGCCTTCGATGCCGCGGTGTGCGCAGCCATATAATCGATCGCCTGCTGGCGGGTCCAACCCAGTGCGTGGATCCCGGCGTCCACCACCAGCCGCGCGGCGCGGAGCGCGTCACTCGAGAGGCGGCCCAACTGGTCCAGGTCGGACGAATAGAGTCCCAGCTCGTTCGCCACCTGCTCCGCGTAAAGCGCCCAGCCTTCGACAAAGCCGCTGTTGAGCAGGTAGCGGGTAATGGGATGCGCTTCCGGACGCTCCGCCGCCAAGGCGATCTGGAAATGGTGGCCCGGAATCCCTTCGTGAAAAGCTGTCGCCTCCGATGCCGCGCGAGGCGTGGTGCGCGGACTCCCGGCGTTGATGCGGTACCGGCCCGGCCGCGACCCGTCCTCGGACGCGGGGTAGTACGACCCGGGGCACCCGGATTTCTCCTCGAAGGGCTGACAAGGATCCACGATCATGTCGGCCTTCGGCATCCGATTGAACATTCGCGGTGCGGCGGCCTTGGCTCGGGCGACCGCCTCCTCCGCTGAGCGGATGAGCTCGTCGCGCGAGCGAAAGGTGTACTTGGAATCGGTCCGGAGACGCTCCATCAACGCTTTCACGTCGGTCGTGCCGAAGCTCCGCGCACCGATCGTGCGCATCTCCCCGTCGATGCGCGCGATCTCACGGAGGCCCAACTCGTGCACCTGCTTGGGCTCGAGGTCGAGGGTCGTGAACCCGCGCAGCGTGGCGCGATAGCATTCCGCGCCGTTCGGGAGCGCCGCGACCGCGGGATCAGTGCGCGCCTTGGCGCGGTACTCGTCTCGCAGGTAGGTGCGGTAACGCTTGAGGGCAGGTCCGATTTCTTCGCCGACGATCGCGAAGAGTTGCTGGCGGAATTCAGGAGTCGAATCGCGCTGGGCCATGAGCGCGAACGGCGACGACCGCGGTGCCGCGGCGATCAGCGCATCCACCTGCTGCAGCACCGCGTCGACGTTGCCGCGCGGCGCCGTGTAGCCCTGGCGCACGCCTTCGCGAAGATTCTCGATGCTCTGGTCGATCAGCCTCGGCATGCCACGCCAGCGCGCGAGCGCCTGTGACCGGCTGGCGGAATCGCCGAGCGGCTGAAGCGCGCCGAGGCGCGGATACGTGACTTGCCATCCCGAGAGCTGATCGACGCTCCACAACTCGCCGCGGCACACTCTCGCCCGCTGGGCAGATTCGAGCGATTCACGGAGGATGGCGGAGGACACGGCTTCGGGCTTGCCGTCGAGCGATGCCAGGTCGACTGCGTTCAACCGGGCCAGCCACGCGTCTTCCCGCGCCCGCCAGCGATCGAAGGCGCCGCGTGACCCGTCGAACACGCGGTCGTGACGCGCATGCTTGAGGCCCCAAAAGGTGGCCAGCTCGGGCGTCCGCTCCACCAGGCCCGCGAAATATTCGTCAGCCAGCGCCGTGGTGGCGGTGGCCGGATCGGTCGTGGGGCGATGCGGTTGGGCGGCTGGGCGACTGCAAGCGAGCACGGTGGCGATCGGCGCGAGCAGGGTCAGCGCGCGCCGAAGCGGGCGGACGGACATGCGAATCCGGGGTTCGAGTTGAGATCGATCGGCCGCGCTCACTACGGCTTACGGCTGATGAGGTTTCCAGCCGACAGAGCGACCCGTCAGCTCCCCGGCCGCACCCGCTCCCGGCGCCAGAGCCAGTACACCGGCACGCCCACGAGCACCAGCAGCAGCCCCAACCCCGAGTAGAGTCGCTGCTTCGGGTCCCACAGCAGAACCAGGAGGATGGAGGCGGTGGCGGCGATGTACAGCGCCGGCAGCGCGGGATAGCCCACGGCCTTCACCGGGCGGGGCGCGTCCGGACGGAGCCGGCGAAGCCGGAACAGCGCGACCGCCGTCAGGGCGTAGAAGAGCAGCGCCGCGAAGACAACGTAGTTGAGCAACTCGCCGTAGGTCCCGCTGATGCAGAGCACCATGGTCCAGATCGCCTGGGTGATCAGCGCGAAAACCGGGGTGCGGAACTCCGGATGGAGCGTGCCTGCCTGGCGGAAGAACAACGCATCCCGTGCCATGGCGTAATACACCCGGGCGCCCGCGAGGATGAGCCCGTTGTTGCAACCGAAGGTGGAGACCAGGATCGCGATCGCCATGAGGGTCGCGCCGACCGGCCCGAGCATCGATTCCATCGCGGCGGTGCCCACGCGGTCCTGCGTGGCGTGCTGGATCCCGCGGGCCAGCACGTCGGCCCCGCCCTCGACTCCCTGGAACGGCAGCACGTTGAGGTACGCCACGTTCGTGATCACGTACACCAGCCCGACGAACCCGGTGCCGACGGCCAGCGCAAGCGGCAGGTTCTTGCGCGGGTCCCGCACCTCCGCCGCGGCGAAGGTGACGTTGTTCCACGCGTCGCTCGAGAACAGCGACCCGACCATCGCGGCGCCGATCACCGGCAGCATCGCGAGTCCCCAGTCAGCCGTCCCCCAGAACGCGCCGAAGTTCGCCGCCGCGATCTCGGGCCGGCGAAAGATCGTGAGGCCCAGGAGGATCAGCGCCGCCAGCGCGCCGACCTTCGCCACGGTGAAGCTGGTCTGGATCGCGGCCCCGAGCCGAACGCCCCGGATGTTCACCGCCGTGAGCACCGCGACCATCACGATCGCGACCACGCGCTGCGGCGAGAGACCGAGCTGGATGCGCCCGCCGGGCATCGCGAACGAGCCCAGATCGAGAAAGACGTCGGGAGTGATCGACGGCACCAGCACGCCGAGGAATCGCCCGAACGCCACAGCGACCGCCGCGATGGTGCCGCTCTGGATGACCGTGAATAACGTCCAGCCGTACAGGAAGCCCATCGCCGGCGAGAGGCCTTCACGCAGGAACACGTACTGGCCGCCCGCGTTCGGCATCATGGCCGCGAGCTCGGCGTAGGTGAGCGCCCCCACCAGGGTGATCACCGCCGTGGCGATCCAGACCAGGAGCAACCCGGCGGGCCCGAACGCGTCTACCTGGCGGCTGATCTCGGCGGCAACGATGAAGATGCCGGATCCGATCATCGAGCCGACCACCAGCGAGATGGCGGCGAGCGGTCCGATGCCGCGAACGAACTGACTCTCGTCCGACGTTGGCGGGGCAGCCGACGGTGCCGGCCGGGCGGGAGCGGCCATAGTCAGCCTCGATTGTGTGACAAGTGGCGGGTGACGGAGCGAACTGTAGTCAGACGATGCCGGTCAGCTGCCGGTGTCTGCCCGTGGCGGCGCCGGCGGCTCCGGGGGCGTCGCGGCCTTCACGGCTTCCTCGACCACCGCCTGTCCCGCCGCGGCGAGACCGCGCATGACCTTGGCCGCACTGTCCACGACGCCCATGGTGCCGCTGATGGCCTGCAGCGGCAGCTTGCCGGCGCGCATGGTGTCTTCGACC
>DASSUE010000159.1:0-22948 GCA_035707305.1 Gemmatimonadales bacterium | reverse complement strand
CGACCGATGAAAATCGCTCGAGGGGCGGCATCGGGCGGCGGCGGAGGGACGAACATCCAGCGCCGCTCATCGATGCCGAAGGGGATGACCTCGACCTTGCTCTCGAACCCGGTCAGCTCGGTGGACAGCGCCACGTGAGCTCGGCTCGGCACCACGATTGCCCGCGCGCGCCGGAGCACCAGGCGCACCAGCGGCCGGTAGGTCCCCCGCCGCGCGTCGGCGTGGTGGGTCACGACGATCGGCGTCCGCCGCGCCCGCAGCAACGCCGCGAGGTCCGCCAGCGGATGGGGATGGTGGACGTGAATGATGTCCGCCCGCTTCCATGCGGCGGCGATGTATCCCGGCGCGATTTCTTGCGAGCCGAGGGCAGCGAATGAGAATGTGCGAGTGACCGACGATCGCTGGCGGCCGGCGTCGCGCGACGGACCCAGCGAACGAACTGCGACCACCTCCACGTCGTGCCCCAGGGCCGCGGCACCCTCCGCTAACCCTTGGACGACCCGCTCCATGCCACCGGACCGGGGCCAGTAGTACTTCGCGAGGTGAAGGATGCGCATATTTTGGTCGTCGGTCCGCCAAGTTGCCCGGGGTTCCCGATGCCTGTCAACCAGTCAATGGTGACCTGGTGAGGGTCGTCGTCGTCTCTCGCACATACGCCGACCCGGGACAGCGGGGCAAGCTTCGCGCCCTCGCTGGGCTCGGATGCACGCTTGCCGCAGCCGTTCCGGCGTCCTGGCAGGCGCATCCTGATGACCGGAAACGGGACGCCGCCTTCGGCGACGACGGCGGCGTTCGGATCTATCCCGTGCCGGTGGAGGGAGCACGCTGGGACCGGCGCTCCCTGACCCGCCTGCTGTCGGAGTTTCGTCCCGACCTGGTCCAGCTCGAAGAGGAACCGTGGTCGCCGGTCGCGAGCATTATCGCCCGCGCGGCAGGGCGTTACGGCTTTCGGCTGGTCACCTTCTCCGCCCAGAGCATCGCCCGTCCGCTGCCGTTGTTGGCGCGCTTTCGCCGGGCTCGTACCGTCCGGGCTGCGTCCGCGGCAATCGGGGCCAATCACATAGCTGCCACGCTGCTTGCGGGCGGGCGGCCGGAGCTTCAGCAGGCCGTCATACCACAGGTCGGCGTCCTTCCCCCGCTGACACCGCGCCAGGATCCGCAGGATCCGCGCGCCGGGTTTGCCATCGGATTCATCGGCCGGCTCGTCCCCGAAAGGGGACTCGATGTCCTCCTCAGGGCCTGCGTCCGGCTTCGCGGCTTCTGGACCTTACACGTGGTTGGAAGCGGTCCATCGCAGGAGGAGCTGGAGGCGCTGGCCGAGCGCCTTGGCCTGGCGGCGCGAGTCACCTGGCACGGCGCGTTGACCCATGCGGCGCTGGAGCCGGTTTGGGCCACGCTCGACTGCCTGGTCCAACCCGCCCGAACAACGCCGAGCTGGGTGGAGGCTCGCGGGCGGACCGCCCTCGAAGCCATGGCCCACGGAATCCCCGTGATCGGCTCGCGCTCCGGAGCCCTGCCGGAATTGCTCGAAGGCGTGGGCCGCGTGGTGCCGGAGGACGACGTCGAGGCACTGGCGGCAGCATTGCAAGCATGGCTGGACGATCCCGCCGAGCGGCGGCGTCTGGGGGTCGAATCGCGCCGCCGCGTGCTCGCCGATTTCACTGACGAATCGCTGGCCGCCAGGACCGTCAAGTTCTGGCGCGAGGTGCTCGTCGCAAGCGCTTGACTTGGGGCCACTTACCGACGATCTTCGGCGGCCATGCTCTTGCGCCATATCCTGACCTGGGACCGGGTTCGATCCCTGGGGCTCGCCGCGCTCGTCCTCGTCTTCGGATCCCCGCTGTCGGGCCAGGTCCCCAACATTCCCGGCCTGCCGCCAGGGGCGCGACCGACGACCGAGCAAGCTCGACAGATCCTCGAGACCCAGCCCGAACTGGTTCGACAGCTCCGCGACCGGCTGCAGGGATCCGGGCTCACGCCCGACCAGATCAGGATGCGGCTTCGGGCCGAAGGGTATCCTGAAGACCTGCTCGACCCGTATCTCGCCGGATTCGACACCACCGAAACCATCCGCCCCTCGCCCGCGACGCTCGGGGCGGTTCAAGCGCTCGGCTTGCTCTCCGCTGAGTCGGTTGATTCGCTGGCCGACCTCGATTCGGCCCGGGTGCTCAGCGACTCGCTGCGACGGGTGCTGGATTCGCTGAACCTGGTACGCCTGGACAGTCTCCGGCAAGACTCGCTCGCCGACACGCTCACGATGCGCGGCGGCCGGCTCAAGCGGTTCGGTCTCGAGGTCTTCCGCCGCCAGACCACCCGATTTCAGGGGCTCACTGCGGGACCGGTGGACGAGAACTACCGCCTCGGGCCGGGCGACATCCTGGTGCTGATCCTCACCGGCGACGTGGAACGGACCTATCCGCTCGAAGTGAACCGCGAGGGTTTTCTGGTGATTCCGCAGGTTGGCCAGGTGCACGTGGCCAATCTGACGATGGCGGAGCTGGAGAGCGTGTTGTACAGCCGCCTCGGACGGGTCTATTCCGGCGTGCGGCGAGGGCCCAACGCGCGCACGCGGTTCACGGTCACGGTGGCCCGGCTGCGCAACCTTCAGGTGTTCGTCGCGGGCGACGTCGTTCGCCCCGGTGCGTTTCAAATGCCGGCCTCAGGGACCGTGCTGACCGCGCTTTACGCAGCCGGGGGACCCACTGAAAGCGGCACCCTTCGGAGCGTGGTCATCCGCCGCGGCAACACGGTCGTGGATACGGTTGACCTCTACGACTATCTGCTCCGGGGTATCAACCGGAGCGATGTACGCCTGCAAGCGGGCGACGTTGTCTTCGTCCCAGTGCGCGGGCCTCTGGTGAGCACGATCGGCCGGGTCGTCCGCCCCGCTGTGTACGAGATTCGTCCGAGCGAGACGCTGCGCGATCTGGTCGCCATGGCGGGCGGCTTCGAGGCGGGGGCAGTGCAAGGACGGATTCAGGTGCACCGTGTGTTTCGATCCCGCTCCGGCGAACTCGGTAGCGAAGAGCGCGTCGTACTGGAGGTCGCCCCAGAGGCCGGGTCCGACTCGCTGCCCTCGTTCCCGCTCGCCGCCGGCGACTCGGTCATCGTATTCGCGGTGCCAGCAGCGGTCCGGGGATTCGTCACGGTTCGGGGAAACGTGTGGCGCGAGGGCCGGGTGGGCATATCCGGTGGCATGAAGCTCAGCGATGCCGTCCGGCTCGCTGGCGGGCCCAAGCCAGACGTGTACCTGCCGCAAATCCTGGTGTCGCGGTTGACCTCGGATTCCTCTCGCATTCAGCTGCGCTCCGCGTTCGCCGACACGACCGGCCAGGTGACGAACGACTTGCCGCTACAGGGCGGCGACGTGATCGAGATCTTCTCCCGCAGCGCGTTCCGCGAGCGGCCCTGGGTCACTATCGTCGGCGCGGTGCGCCGCGGCGGTCGCATTCCCTACCGTGAAGGCATGCGGATCCGCGACGCCGTCCTGCTCGCGAACGGCACCACTGAGGACGCCGCGCCTGAAGGCACCGAGGTCGCCCGGCTTCCGGAAGACCGAACCTCCGGTGTGCTCGCTCAGACCATTCCGGCCCCACTCCCTCCCGGGTTCCTTACCGGGGGGAGTCCGGACTCCGGGAGCGCCGTCGATGCAGGCGGCGCCGACATGGTGCTGCGGCCCTACGACAACGTGCTCATACCGCGCCGGGGAGGCTGGGATCTCCAGCGGCTCGTCGCGGTGGGCGGCCAAGTGCGAGCCCCCGGCCGCTACGCACTTTCCACGAAGACGGAACGGCTGTCGGAGGTACTGGGCCGGGCCGGCGGCCTCACCAACGAAGCCTATCCCGGCGGCATCGAGTTCTACCGGCGAAGCGGTGCGGGACCCGGCGGTGCCGCCGCCAACGGGCAAGAGATCGGCATCCGGCCGCTCCCAGCCGGATACCGGGCGCGCTTGGGTCTGGATCTGCCTCGGGTGCTCAAGGACCCCGGCTACCGCGACAACATTATCCTCGTCGCCGGCGATTCGATTCACATCCCGGAGTTCAACCCGGTCGTTACGGTGCTCGGTGCGGTGAACTCTCCGGGCCCGGTCGCGTTTTCGCCGAACAAGAGCCTGGACTGGTATGTCCGCGCGGCTGGTGGCTACACCGGGAACGCCGACAAGAAGCGACCGTATGTCACTCAGCCCGACGGGCGAAAGCAGGGCGTGACCCGCCGCTTCCTTCTGGCGGACGATCTACCTCAGCCGAGGCCCGGGGCACAGATCTTTGTGCCGGCGCGAACGGGACAGGACCAGCCGGGCAACGCAGCGGCGATTCTGGGGGTGGTGGCGTCAGTGGTCGCCAGCATCACCACCATCGTGATCGTCGCGACTCAGTGAGCCGGTGACGCCCCGCCGCTAGGCGGCGGGGCTGCGCAGGACCGGCGTTGGAGAGTGACCGCCCCGGGGCTGCTTGGCGGCCGCCGAGGTGTCGAAGTCGGGGACCAGACGGCTGAGGCGGGCGCGGATCTCATCGTCCGGGAGTCCTTCCACCGCGGCGAAGATCAGATTATCGACCACGTCCATCAGTCCGACTGGGAGCTCGCCGTTCTTGGCCCGGAGCACCTTGGGGTGTCGGGTCGGAATGGCGTTTTCGGAGTTGAAGAACAGCTCCTCGTACAGTTTCTCTCCCGGCCGGGTTCCGGTGAACCGGATCTCGATGTCGCCTCCCACCTCGAGCCCCGACAGACGGATGAGATCGGTGGCGAGATCCAGGATCTTGACCGGTTCGCCCATGTCGAGCACGAACACCTCGCCGCCCTGACCGAGCGCACCGGCCTGCAGCACCAGCTGCACTGCCTCTGGAATCGTCATGAAGTAGCGACGCATCTCCGGATGCGTGATCGTCACCGGCCCGCCGGCCTGGATCTGACGGAGGAACATCGGCACCACACTGCCACGGCTCCCCAGCACGTTCCCGAAGCGAACCGCCACGAAGTTGCGATTGTCGCCCTCAGCGACCTCCTGGACGATCTGCTCCGCGACTCGCTTGGTTGCGCCCATGATGCTGGTCGGCCGGACCGCCTTGTCGGTCGAGATGAGCACGAGGTGCTCGACCCCGAACTCCGCCGACAACATCGCGACGTTGCGGGTGCCCAGGACGTTGTTCGTCACCGCCTCCGCGATGTTCGCTTCCATCAGCGGCACGTGCTTGTGGGCCGCCGCATGGAACACGGCGTAGGGCCGGTGCTGCTCGAAGAGGTTGCGCATCCGGTCGCGGTCCCGGACGTCCGCGATGAGCGGCACGAACTCCACCCGGGGGAACCGGGTGTTGAGCTCGTGGAATACGTCGAAGATCGAGTTCTCGCCGTGACCCAGTAACAGAACCCGCGCGGGCTCGAGCCTCGCGAGCTGGCGGCACAGCTCGCTCCCGATCGACCCGCCGGCGCCGGTCACCAGCACGGCCTCCCCGGTGGCGAGTGACCGCACCTGCTCGAGATCCGTCTGGATCGGCTCCCGGCGGAGCAGGTCCTGAATCTCGACCTGCCTGAGCGCTCCCACCGGGACCTTGCCGGAAATGATGTCCTGGAACGACGGGACTGTCCGGGCCTTGATGCCGCAGTCGAGCGCGGCCTGCACCACCTCGCGCACGACCTTGCCCGAGGCCCTGGGCATGGCAATGACGATCTCCTCGACCTCGTAGCGCGCGACGAGCTCCGCGATGCGGTCGAGCGGCCCCAGCACCGGGAAGCCGCACATGCGGTGGCCTTGCTTGGCGCGGTCGTCATCCACGAACCCCACCGGGTAAAGCCCCAGTTGCGGGTGCCCCACTAGCTCCTTCACGATCATCTCACCGGTGGTACCGGCGCCGACGATCAGGGCCCGGCGTGAGCCACCCACCGGCCGGCGTCGCCGGCCGAAGATCCGGAGAGCAAGCCGCGGCAACGACACCGCAGCGGCCGTAAGGAGCGCATCGAGGAGCAGGACGGAAAGCGGCACCCGCGACGGGATGATCCCGGTGCCCGGCAGGAACAGCGCGCCGGCCGCGAAGCAGATGGCTCCGGACACGGCGGAGGCGACCAGAATCCGCTCCAGGTCTACCGTGCCGGCGTACCGCCAGAGCCGCCGGTACAACCCCACCATCCAAAGCACCAACAGCTTGACCGGAAGTGAGAAGGCGCCGTATACGATCGCGACGCGCCACTGCTCAGGATCCCAGGCCAGCCCCTCGAAACGGGCGATGAACGCCAGGAAGGTGGACGTCGTGAAGAAGAGAATGTCCGAACCGAAGAGGTACCGGTTCCGGAAACGAACGATCCGCTGGTTGTGAGAATCAGCGATCATCGGGCCGCATTATGACTGGGAAAGGCTTGTGAGTCAAGCGGTTACCTCATCGACTTTGCTTCTGAGTGCTCCATCGTCTTGCGGGAGTAGTGCATGGCAGCAGACAAGAACGCGACACCCCGGGGAACTTTCCGTGACGCATGCACGCGAGAACAGGGCCGCCGTGACACTAGGTAGACCACGGTTGTGAGAACTTTGTCACCGCTGTCCGCAGGCTATACGCGCGGTGGCACAGACACTTGGCGGCTCTGCACCACCTCGGTGGCACCGGGCGGGGGGGCGGAGATGAGGGGTGCCCGACGTTCGGCGACTTGGACCAGTTCCGGCTCGCCGCCTAGTTCCCGAACCAGCGCCGCGGCCTTGCGCAGGGCGGCCGGGCGGTCAGCAGCGGCAGTCAGGGTCAGCAGGATTATTCGTAGATCCAGGGCCAACGTCGGCCGCCGCCTCAGGTAGAGCAGACCGAGGCGGGATTTCCACGGCCGGATCAGTTGATTGTAACGGAGGTCGGGATCCGCGCTTCCTCGCAAGATATCCCCCTCATCGGAGAACACGATCGAGGCGAGGTCGGTGATCCCCGGCGGGACGCTCAACAACTCCTGCTCCTCCGCCGTGTACAGAGCGGTCTCCCGTTCGACGTTGGGCCGAGGCCCGACCAGCGACATCTCGCCTTTGAGCACATTCCAGAGCTGGGGCAGCTCGTCGAGCTTGAAGCGTCGGATGAAGCGCCCTACCGCGGTGATCCGCGGATCGTCGCCGGCGGTGGAATCGACGCCGGTCCGATCGGCGCGAACGATCATCGAGCGGAACTTGACCATGCGGAAGGGGCGCCCGCGCCGACCGATCCGGTTCGCGACGTAGAACGGCGAATGGCGGTCCTGGAGCCAGATCACGACGGCCACCGGAACGAGAAGCGGGCTGAGCAGCAGCAGGCCCAGCCCGGCGGCGACGCGATCGAGCAGCACCTTGCTCATTCGTGGACCTCGAAATGCCCGGTCATCACCAGCGCTCGCTCAACCACATCTTCGACGGTGAGGTAATAGGTCCGCTCGAGAGGGGCGCTGGTGGGTGCGGGAGCGTTCGGCAGTGTGAGCCGAGCCGGGCGGCTCCGCCACCCGCCGGCGTCGATCGCCTCCGCCGCACTCGCGATGATCTCCCCGCCAAGGCCACAGCAGCTCCAGTCACCGTCGACAACGAGCAGTCTCCCGGTACGACGCACCGAGTCGGCCACGATCGTGGTGTCCAGGGGATTCAGGACCCGCAGGTCAATGACGTCGCATTCGACGCCGCGCGAGGCGAGCTGAGACGCGGCGTCGCGGCAGAGGAGTGTGCTGTAGCTGGCGCCCACCAGGGTGAGATCTCCTCCGGACCGAACCAGGCGTGGCCCCTCCCGCTCGAGCGCGAGCTCGCGGACCGGCTCGAGGTCCTCTTCGAGGCCGTAGAGCCAGCGGTCGTCGATGTAGAGCACAGGGTCGGGGCTGAGCACGCTGGCCACCAGCAAGTCGCGCGCATCGCTGGGCGTAGCCGGCATGACCACGCGAAGTCCCGGCACATGCGCAAACCACGAGTGAAGCGCTTGAGAATGCTGAGCTCCCTGCTCACCGCCGCGATTGATGATGGCGCGGACCGTGAGCGGCGCCGACACCTGGCCCCCGAACATGGCCGACCATTTGGCAGCCTGATTCACGATGGGATCGACCGCCAAAAGCATGAAGTCCACCCGAGGGTGGACCACGATCGGACGGTAGCCGCTCAGCGCCGCCCCCAGCGCGGCGCCGGTACAAGCGAGCTCGGATACCGGGGTATCGATCACGCGCGCGGCACCGAACTGCTTATCCAGGTCGGTCATCGAGTTCCCGACGTACCAGGGGCTCCAGAGACCCTGCCCGATCGCAAAGACATTCGGATACCGTTCCAGCAGGTAGGCGAAGGCCTCACGGATGGCGACGCCGTAGCTGGTCACGAGTGGGACCGGCCAGGCCGACCGTAGACGGTGGCCAGCAGCGATTCTGCGGCGGGGTAAGGATCCCGTTCGGCTCGCGCAGAGGCGGCCGCGACCTCCGCCCGGACCTCGTGCCGGATTCGGGTCACGTCGGCGCTGACGAGATCACCGGCCGCCACCAACGCATCGGCCAGGCGGCCGATCGGATCGCGCCGTTTCCAGCTGGCGAGATCCTCCTTTCGCTGGACGCCAACGTCCTCGTCCTCGCGCGGGCCGACATGCCCGCGCCACCGGTACGTCACAGCCTCGAGGAACCCGGGGCCGCCGCCGTCCCGCATGGGCTCGACCAACGAACGCGCCGCCTCCACGATGGCGACGATGTCGTTCCCGTCCACGCGAAGCCAGGGAATCCGGTGGGCTTCGGCATAACGGCTGATGGAATCGGCGGGCTGCCGCAGCGCGATGTGGAGGTGGCTGGAAAACAGGTTGTTCTCGCAGACAAAGAGCACCGGCGCCTTGAGCACGGCGGCCAGGTTCATGGCCTCGTGAAAGCTGCCCTCTTCCGTCGCGCCGTCGCCGAAAAAGCTTACCGCGACCCCGCCGGCACCGTCGAAGCGGGCGGCCAGACCCGCACCGACTGCGACCGGGATCGTCGCTCCGACGATCGGCACGGTCCCGAGCAGCCCGTGTTCCAGGTCGAGGAGGTGCATCGACCCGCCCATCCCGCGGGAAGCCCCGGTCCGGCGGCCGAGTACTTCCGCGAACAGCCGATGCATGTCGCCCCCGAGCGCGAGATAGTGCGAGTGCGAGCGATGCGCGCCGAATATCCGGTCGCCCTTGCGAATCTGCAGTGCGACGCCGACGGCCACGGCCTCCTGCCCGATGGCGAGATGGCAGGGACACCGGACCGCACCGGTAGATACCATCTCGCCGATGCGTTCCTCCACCGCGCGGATCTGCAGCATGCCCCGAAGCGCATCAGCCAGCCACCCGCGATTCGCCGCGGGAAGCACGAGCGGGCCGTGAAACTGGTTGGCGTCGGCCAGCGGTCCGAGCTGGTCGGCCCTCAGCTGGTCGGTGATGCTAGGCGGGGCGCCCATAGAACTGGCAGATGGTCTCGCAGATGTAGTCGACCTCATCGTCGGTCAGCGAGGTGTTCATCGGAAGCAGGAAACATCGCTGGAAGAGGCGCTCGGTACGCGGAAGATGGAATCGGCGGGTGTCCAGGCCCAATCCCTCGAATTGGTGCACCGCCTTGCCTGCCCACTGGATGATCGTACGGACACCGGCGCGCTCGAGGTGCGCCCGGAGCTCGTCGCGGCGTCCCGCTTCGATCTCATAGTTCTGGTACACATCGAAGTGGTCGGGATCGTCCTCCGGACCCGGCGGCAGGAGCAGGTCGTCCAGATGCTCGAGGCCCTGCCGATAGCGGCGCGCGATGGCGCGGCGACGTTCGATCTCCTGCGGAAAGTGGCGGAGCTTTACGTTGAGGATGGCAGCCTGCAGGTTGTCCAGCCGGCTGTTCAGTCCCCATGTCACCACCTCGCCGGCCGCGTCCCGCCCGTGGTCGCGGAGCAGCATGAGGCGCCGTGCGACTGCCGGATCGTTGGTGGTCACCGCGCCGCCGTCACCGAAGCACCCCAACACCTTGGCCGGGTAAAAGCTGAATTCGGCGGCGGCGCCGAAGGTGCCGGCCGCGCGGCCGCGAAACTTCGCGCCGAGACCCTGCGCCGCATCTTCCACGATGACCAGCTTGTGGCGGTCGGCGACGCGCTGAAGCGCGTCCATGTCGCAGGTCCGCCCGTTCAGCTGCACCGGCATGATGGCAGTGGTACGCGGCGTGACCGCCGCGGCGACGGCCGCTGGGTCGATCAGATGGTCGTCGAGACAATCCACCAGCACCGGCGTGGCGCCTACGAAGTGGATCGAGGCCGCCGACGCCACGTACGTGTGCGAGGGAACGATGACCTCGTCCCCGGCCCTCACCCCGCTCGCCCGGAGCGCAATGATCAGCCCGTCGGTCCCGTTCGCGACGCCGACCGCCTGGTGCACGCCCAGGAACTGCTCCAGTGCCGCCTCGAAGTCCCGCAGGTCCGATTGAAGGATGTACGCGCCCCGCTCCATGACGTTGACGACCGCCTGGAGGATCTCATCGCGCTGCTGCTGGAATAGGTGAGGGTAGCGGAAAAATGGGATGCTCGCCGGCGTGGTCGACGTGGTCATTCGTCCTCGAACGTGTCGGTTCAGACCCCGTTGGGCCGGGGTCAGCCGGGGACAAGCATAATCCATGCGCGGTAAGCCCCACAAGGTGCATGCCTCGACAGCGACAACACTTACGCGAATCGGCGTGTTGCTCGACTGTACCCGCCCGGCTACGTTTCGCGCCGCCCATGGCCGACCCGCTCCCTTTCGTGTCCGTGATTGTGCCGTGCCGCAACGAGCGGCAGTTCATCGAGCACTGTCTCACCTCCATTCTTGCCACCGACTACCCCCCGAACAGCCTCGAGGTGCTGGTCGTGGACGGTCGCAGTGCCGACGGCACCCGAGAGATCGTGAGCGAGTTCGCCCGGGCTGATTCGCGGGTCCGACTGGTCGACAATCCGCGTCGCATCACCGCGGTTGCGCTCAATCTCGGGATCGGCCTTGCCCGCGGGAGCCTCATCGCCTGGATGAGTGCGCACAACCGCTATCCATCGGATTACCTGCGCCGCTGCGTGGAAGGATTGCTCGCGTTCGGCGCCGACAATGCCGGTGGGGGCATCGTGACCGTGGCGCGAGGCAGCGGTCCGTGGGCCTCGGCGGTGGTTGCCGCGCTGAGCCATCCATTCGGCGTCGGCAACTCGAAGTTCCGCACCGCCGTCGGCGATGGCCCTCCGAGCTGGGCCGATACGGTGTTCGGTGGCTGCTACCGGCGCGATGTCTTTCAGCACGTGGGCGGTTTCAACGAACACCTGGTGCGCGGGCAGGACATGGAAATGAACCTGCGCATGCGCCGCGCCGGATGCCGCACCCTGTTCATACCATCCCTCAGCAGCCAATACTTCGCGCGAACCGATCCCGGCGCGTTCATCAAGCACAGCTTCGCAAACGGCGCCTGGGCCATTCTGCCATTTGCTTACAGCGCGGGTGCGCCGGTCGGATTGCGGCACCTCGCGCCACTCGGCTTCGTCCTCTCGCTCGCGCTCGCCGCGATCATCGGTCTGTGGAACCCCATCGGCTGGTGGCTCCTCGGCGCCGCGGCGGCGCTGTACCTGGCGGTGGCCGTCGCCGTGGCGGTCGGCGCGGCTGTCCGCGCCCGGAAGGCCTTGCTGGTTCTCCTCCTGCCCTTGAGCTTTGCGCTGCTGCATTTCAGCTACGGCATCGGCTCGCTCTGGGGTGTGGTACGGCTGCTCGCGTTGCGCCTACGCAGACCGGCGCCAGCTTCCTCGCCCGGCCCCGAGGCACCCCGCTTCGAAGACCTGACCGAAACCACCGGCATCCCCCTTTCCCCTGAGGGGGCCGCGATGCTTTACACCCGGTACGCCGCCGCGGCCGAGATGGCTCGTGGCCGCAGGGTATTGGAGCTCGCGTGCGGCTCGGGCCAGGGGCTCGGGCTGGTCGGGGCGCACGCAGCTTGGATCATCGGAGGGGACTACTCCGCGGCGCTTCTCCGCGGCGCCCGGCGGCATTACGGCTCGGCTCGGCCGCTGGTGCGGCTCTCGGCTGACGTATTGCCGTTCGCCGCGGAGTCGGCAGACCTCGTGCTCCTGTTCGAGGCGACGTACTACGTACCCGACATGCACTCGTGCTTTCGGGAGATCGCGAGGGTCCTCGCGCCGGGCGGCACCGCGCTGCTGGTAAGCGCCAACCCTGAGCGGCCTGATTTCATCTCCAGCCCGCACAGCGTCCACTACCACACAGCCGACGAATTCCGGAGCGCACTGCGGGCGGCGGGACTGGACGTAAGCGTTGCCGGCGCCTTCCCAGTGGATCCGACCGAGCACGGACGACGAAGCGGCCTGCTCGCTACCCTGAGCCGCCTGCTTCGGCGGATGCTCGAGACACTGGGGCTCGTGCCGCGAACGCTGCGCGGCCGGGCTCGCCTCAAACGATTGGTTTACGGGCGTCTTCGCGAGGTACCGCCGGAGTTGCCGGCAGACTTCGCTGCGTTGGGGCCACGCACGCCGGTCGCACCCGGACCAGTCCCCGGCTACAAGGTCCTCTACGTGACCGCTCACAAGCCGGGAAGCCTCAGTTCACTTCCTGGGGAGCATCTCGCGTGCGAACGCGAGCGAGATGGCGACTACGGTGCCGATCGTAAGCGCCAGCACAGCACTTAACAGCAGATTGAGCGGGAGCGGTTTCGCCGCGACATCCGGCGGATCCACAACCGTGATGACGGGTGTGTCACGCACCTCATCGATGCGGGCCTGGTCAAACGCCTGCGCGAGCGACTCGAATAGTTGCTGCCGAGTGTGGAGATCGCGGGACAGCCGCTCGAACTCATACGTCAGCAACGGCGAGTGCCGGTAGTCGCGATTGCGTTCGAGGAACACACGGAGACGGGTACCCGCCGAGTCCAGCTCAGCCTTCGCCTCGCTCACCCTCCCTCCGACGAATGCCCGCTCGGCCGAGGCTTGGCTCTGCCGACGTCGGAGATTGAAGTCGCTCACAAGGTCGAGCGCCCGCTGCGCCACTTGCTGCGAGAGGGGAGCCCAGCGGGTGCGCACGGCGATCTTGACGACGCCTGCCGTCGCATCGGCGTTTGCCTGCATGGCCCGTTTCAACTTCTTCAGCGCGGCCTCACGTCGGAGAGGCTCAGTGCGACCGGCAACGTTGAAGAAGTCCATCAACGTGCCGCTGCGCTCTTCCCCGTCGACCTGAAACGTGTAACGGCTTTCGACAAGCGATCTGAGCAGGGTGCGCGACCGGACCAGCTCGACATAGAAGCCGAGAGATTGCCCGGCATCGCCCGAGGGGAGCATGACGCCGAACTGCGCGGCAAGTCCCGCAATTCTGGCGTTCTTGGGATCAACGTTCTGCGGCATGAACGAGGCCGCAGACTCGTATCGTCGTGGCAGGAGTAACAAGACGGCGACGACCGTGAGTGCGATCGCGAGGGGAAGGCGAACAACCAGTCGCCTGTTACGGCGGATAACCTCCACCAGGTCCGCCAGTGATGGTTCGGAGGTAGGCGCGGGTCCGCGCCCCGGCGTCTCCGACGAGGGCTGGTTGACGCTCACAACCGGCTTTGGCTGGAAGCTATGCGTCGTATCATCCACCCGTCTCATCCCCCCGTTCTAACCGACTCATACCGTGGAGGTTCGCGAGGCCGAATGACGGCCGAGTACACTCAAGGCGCCGGCAAGCAACCAGTACGGAGCGCTGATCGAGACTTGCCGGAAGCTCTCGCCTCCCAGTCCTCCGACCAGCAAGGCGGTTACGATGCCCAGGCCCGCGATTCCGCTCGAACGCAGTTCGAGTGAAGGCGCTTTACTAGAGGCTAAACGGCGATGGTGGCGCAACGTTCGCCAGATGAACAACAGGAATGTGACCGCGGAAAGTAGGCCGCCCTTCAGCAGGATTGAAAGGTATTCGTTGTGCACGCTGCCTGGCACATAGTCCGCGCGGGCCGGCCCCATCGCCGATAACCGCGCCAGGCTGGCGTAATCGGTAAATCGCGCGAAGCCGATGCCAACGACTGGATGCTCACGCCATAGTCGGAATGCTTCGATCCCGAACGCGACACGCTGCAGAACGCTGATCTGCTCGCTTGATCCCGGCGTTAGAGTCCGTTGGACTTGATAGCGAACGGTGGGAACCTGCGACGCGACGAGTCCAGTCACGATCAGCAACCCCACCAGCGTCGGAAGCGATCGCGTGAGCCTAGTTCCTACCATCGTAATGACAACCAACCCGCCGAAGCAGGCCAGCCAGGCAGCCCGAGAGAAGGTCACAAGCGTCCCAATGACCAGGGTAACCAGCGCCAGGCGCAGGAAAGGGCTGCGCTCGCCACCTCGCAGCTGCCCGTAGGCGAGGCAGGCCGATGTGGCGAACACGAGACCCGATCCGTTCGGCCAGTTGGGTAGAATCGCCTGCATAGCGAGCTGGAACGGTCCCCGTGAATCCGCCAGGAATAGGTCCAGGCCGAACACCGCCAAGAGGTACGTCACAGCAGCGGCGGCAGTGATTGCCTGAACACCTACCCAGCAACTCAGGGCGAACCTGAGACGGCTGGCGTCAGCGAGCAGAACCTGGCCAAGTATCACCAAGCCGCCCAATGCGACCCAGTTTACGACCGAGAGCAGTGCACCGAAAGCGAAACCTCGCTGAACGGTTACAGCGAGCCAGGATATCGCGCTGGATAGCGCAAACGCGAGCACCAGCAAGCGCATCGCGCTACCCGGACGCCGCACTATGAAGTCTCCAGCGATCGCGGCGGGGAGAAGTAGAACGATCGTCAAGACCGCCACAGACTGGGCAGCCGCATTCACGAGGTTGAGCTCGCCCAAGCTGATGTTGAGCGGAACGGCCATCAGAATAACGAGTGCTGGAGCCAGAACCTCGCGCGGCCTCCAATCACGTGCGCGAGCCGCCCGTTCAACCGAGAGCGCCGTCACGGGAAGACGCCATCTACCGAGGCGACCAGCTCCGCATCGAGCCGTTCAAGCTGGTCAGGCATGTATAGTCTCCTCTTCGAGGCGGAGCAGCGCAGCGTGTTCCGGTACCGAGAAACAGGTTTCGCGTATCAAGAGCGCGCTCGGCAAAACGGGCCGTGCGCCAACAGGACGCGGGCCCGCCCAGCCCCAGCGCTTAGCCTCGCTGCCGGAAAGGCCGGAGCACTGACTGGACCTCGGCCCGAAACGCGTCGTACTCGCTGCCGTTCGATGCCCGTGACGCACCGACGCGCTCGAGCCCGATGATCAGCACGATCGCAAGCACCAGTCCCACCAGCAGGCCGACGGCCACGTCCTTCGCGAGGCTGCCGTATAGCCGAGCCGAACCTTCCGGGGGGTCGATGACGGCCATCGACGGGGTGTTCCGCGCTTCCTCGATCCGCGCCTGCTCATGGAGTTGCGCCAGCTACAGATAGATCTTGCTCCGGAACTCCACGCGCCGCTCCAGCCGGGCCGCTTCCACGCGCAGCTCCGGCGAGGCACGGTAATCGCAGTTCCGCTCGAGGAACGCGCGCTCGGCAGCCTCCGCCTGCTCCAGCTCCGTCTTGACCTCCGCCACTCGCTTTTCGACGAACTCTCGCTCCGCCATGGCCTGGCCTCTGGCGCCGCCGGAGATTTACGTCGTCGAGCAGCTCCAGGATCCGGCGGTTGATTTGAGCCGACAGATCGGGCGAGCCGCTGATCGTGCGGATGCTCACCAGCCCCGCGTCGCGCGTCGCAGTGACGATGACCCGCTCGCGAAGCCGGTCCACGGCCTTCCGCAACTGAACGTCCGGGGTACGCCCGGAAACATCGAACCAATAGACCAGATTACCGACCGACGTCTGCGCGGAATCGTCGCCGGTCTGCACCCGATATTCGGTTTGGACGGCAGTGAGCAGCTCGCGCGCCTGGGCGAGCTCGGTATACATCCGCACCGGATCGCCGACCGTCGCACCCGGAAGGACGAAACCAAGCTGCGCGGCCAGGCCGCTCAACCATCCCTGTGGCGTTTCGGGCGCCTGGGGCTTGATGATCGAGTCAGCGGAATAGCGACGGCCCACGATCGCAGAGATCAGCAGCGCCACCAGCCCGCCCGCGATGGGCAGCCCGATCAACAGCCGACGGCGACGAAACGCTACGGTCAGCATCGAAAAGATCTCCGCGTCGTCTTCGGCTGATCGGAGGCGATATCGATCACTCCGCCGCGCCGCTCAGGCATGCACGATCTCCTCTGCCAGCTGCAGCAACGCGTCCCGCCGGCGACCGGCGGGAAATTCGCGCATCACCCGCATCCTCGGCGTCTCCCCGCCCGGCGGGGGCGCTGCGAGCGCCTCCCGAATCCGGGCAGCGAGTCCCGGAAGATCACCAGGCTCCACGTAGTAGCCGGTGTCGCCCACCACTTCCGGCAGCGCGTACCGGTTGGTCACGACCGGAATGCAGTTGAACAGCATCGCCTCGGCAACCGAGCACCCGAACGACTCATGGAGCGATGGCTGGAGGTAAATCTTCGCTCGCTGATAGTACGTTCGGAGCGCCTGATATTTGACGTAGCCGACGAAGCTGACGTTTGGACCCGCCGCTTCCCGCAGCTTGGCCATCGCAGCCGAATGACCGTCCCCGGCGATCACGAAGCGTACATCGGGGAGCAAACGCGACACTTGCGCAACGGCGAGAAGGCCCTTGCGCTGCAATGTCATCTCGTCGCAATGGCCCACCGTCAGCGCTATCCGCTCCTTGTCACCCAGCCACGCTCGGGCGTCCGTAGTGTCGAATTCGAATCCGTGATAGATGAGCCGAAGGCGCCCCGGTGGCAAGCTAATGGCCTCCCGGGTCTGGGCCATAGTCGACTGGGAGACGCACGCTATCGCGTCCGCTCGACGAAGCAGCGCCCGGGTCAGCACGCGGGTCAACCCCGGACGCATGTTGCCGTAGTGGAGCTCCGGAAGGTTCGCGACGTCATACCCGCCCACGACGACGATCACGGGCTTGCCCAGTGCCCGCGCGAGCAGCACGAGCGGCAGAAACCGGATGCTGCCGAACCAGCAGAAGAGCCAGTCTACGCGCCGCATTGCAGCGATGGCCTGCGCGATTCGGATCGTGGGCACGCAGGGCATCAGCACCACGTCGTACCGCTCCCGCAGCGTCTCGATGTCGCGATTCACGAAGGACGACAGGTAGATGTACGGCACGAGCACCGATGGGCGGCGCCCACCGCCCGCGGCACCGGGCGCCGGCGGGCCAGCGGGCACGGTGCGCTCCGCGGCGGTCACCGGCCCACCTCTGCGAGAGGCGGTTCGCGCCGCAGCCAGCGGGCCTGCCCACTGGCGAAGTAGAGCACCAACAGCACCGCGGCGCCGGTTGTGATCGTATAAAGGAACATCGGGATGGCAAAGCTCGTGAACGCGAATGCGAAGACCAGGGCGAGCAACGGGATCGCCCGGAGGTCGCCTCCCGTCACCCGGCGGAACGTCAGCAAGGCTACCATGCCGTACACGAAGACGAACAGCATGGCGCCCACCGATCCGAAATCCTCGATGAGGTCGCGGAACACCGTATAGATGTTCGATGAAGTGAAGCCCACCTCGATCGCCGGGGCGATCGGCTGCGTGATGCCGACGACCTCGACGATTCGGCGGAAGGTGCGGGCGCCAAGGTCGAGATCGGTTGCCCGGAATCCCTCCTGATCGAACCAGATGGCGAACGCCGCAAGAAGCCGAACGGGTCGGCGAACATCCGGGTCCAATCCACCATGTTCCGGGCTGAGTAGCGGAGCGCCTGAATCAACAGGGACACGCCGAGCAGGAGCAACGCGAGAACCACTCCGGTGCGGAGAAAGAGGCGGACACCGGTCCGCGCACCCTGGGCCTGTTCCAGCGCGGTCATTGCCAAGTACGACGCGAGCCAGAAGCTCCCCGCGAACAGCACACCCATGCGCGAGCCGTACAGGCTGCCGACGAGTACCGGAAAGGCGAGCACGGCCAGGCTCAGAACCCGGGCCGAGCGGCGGCGGTCGACCTTGAAAAGGACGCCGCCGAAGAACGGACCGGTGTAGAGGGCCAGGAACGCCAGCCGCTCGACGATTCCCTGCTCCAGGTCGCCGTACCCGTAGTCGGATCGGTTGCTGGCGGTCAGCTGCGCGATGGCGGCGAACGACAAGACAGCCCGGGCGGAGAAGCCCTGCCGGGCGAAGATATACCACAGCTCGATGACGCCGCAGACCACGCAGGCCCATGCGATGCCGGTGAGATACGGCAGATGCGGAGCGACCAACCCCCTCCGTACCGGTTCCGGTGGCTGGCGCGATACCGCGACGCCCCGACTGATCGCGGTGGCGGCGTACATGACCAGGCAGGAGCACGACACTCAGAGGGCACCCGCCACCATGGGCGCAGGGTCCACGACGTACGCGGACACGGCCGTGAGATAGGCGCCCCAGAGGAGGCCGAACAGCGCGGCGGGGGCGATCCAGCTCCGCTCCGTGACCCGGGCCGAGAGCCCCACGGCGACCGTCGCGAGCCCGAGCAGCAGCAGTTGCGTCATGCCGGCCGACGCCGCTTAGGACGCCGCAAGGCGTGCGAGCGCCCGCCGGGCATCGACTACGCTGAGCGCGCCGACCACTACCAGCGCGGCCACGTAGGACCAGGCAATGCCGTACACCGTGCCGGTCCAGGAGCAGAGGGCAATCAGTACCGCGAGACCCACCGCGAGATTCTTGGCGTTGAGCGGGCGGGTGTGCAGGGCATCGAGCACAGCGCGCAACACGATGTAGGCAACGTACGGAACCGCGCCCAGCAGCATCAGGCGGATGACCGGAACCGCCGCGGCATACTCGCTGCCGAGGAACAGCGGAATGGCCCAGCCGACAGTCAGCTCGAGTCCGACGACGCCGGCCGCCGCCAGCGCGACGCAGAGCGCGGTCACCCGAAAGGCGTCGCCCTGGAGCCGAGTCCGCTCAGGCCCCACGGCATGGGCCGACACAGCCGGCAACACGATCTGGCCCAGTGGGGCGAACAGAGACCCCACCATGCTGGTGAGGGAAACACCGAGGCCAACAAAGCCGGCGGCCACGATCCCCGACGTATGGGTCACGACCGTCACCGGAACGGTCGACAACGCTCCCAGCGCGAACTCGCCGGGAACCCGGGGCGCGCCGTACCGAAGCAACGTCAGGGCCGCGCCGCGCCCCCCCGGTTCCGGATCGCGCCGCGCGGACATGTGGGACCGCACCGCGCTCACCGCGAGCCCCGCGACTACGCACCAGACGCCGCCCATGAGGCCAACGACCTGCTCCGGCGACCGCCCGTGAGTGGCGAGCACGAGCACCGGCACCAGGCCCAGGTTGACCACCTGCAGCAGATTCGCGGTGGACATCTGAAGCTGGCCGCGCAAGGCACCGTAGACCACGCCATGAAGCACGAGCCCGGCCGCACCGAGGCAGACCGCGCCCAGCAACGGTATGCGGGCAGAGTCGCCCAGCAAGACCTTCGCTGACAGCGATGCGAACCCGAGCAACACCGCGAGCGCCAGCGCGATGCTGGCCAGGGCGATGACGAGGCCGGCCACGAAGCACTGTCGCTCGAACCCAGGCCGCCCTTCGGCCCGCGCGCGAGCGATGAAGCGGGTCAGGGCGACCGGCATGCCGCAGGCAATCGGGAGCTGCAGCAGGCTGAGCGTCCGGCGGGCGAGCACGTATTCACCGAAGCTCGCGGTATTCCAATATTCGGCGGCAAGCTTGAGGGTGACGAGTGTCGAGGCGAGGACGGCGAACTCGGCGCCGAACGTGAAGACGTAATCGCGCGCGCTTCCCAGGCGCGCCAGGCTTCGCACCCACGCCGTGCGACGCATCGCGGCGATCGCGTCGGGCGCGCTCACCCGGCGACCGCGCTCCGGTGATAGATGAAGAAGTCGGCGGGTGAGCCGGTGCGATCGTCCCCCGTGTAGGGGTAGTCGTTCGGCACATGACGGAGGAGACGCCACTCCGGAGCCTCTGCCGCGATCCAGCGGTCGAACTGCCGGTGGCGGATGTGGACGTCGCCCGACGACCGGTCCGCGTTGCTGGAATACACGATGACGAACCGCCGGGACGCGCCGAACAGATGCGTCATGTAGGTCTCGAAGACGCGATCCTCGACTAGGTGGTAGACGACGTCCAGCGACAGTGCAAGGTCGGACACGAAGATGCCAGCCCGGTCGATGAAGCAGTCCGGATCGTAGAGGAAGAAGCTCTTGGTCGCATCGTCGGCGAACCGGGCCCGGCAGCGGGCGAGCGCGCTGCGCGAGATGTCGAGCCCCACGTAGCGAGGGTAGCGAGCGAGCGCGAGCTGCGACCCGTCCCCACATCCGAGCTCGGTCACCGACGCGACGCCGTGCTCCTGGACGAAGGCGTTCAGGACTCTGGCCTTGAACTCGGCCAGAAGGCCCAGCGACCCGCGACCGGACGCCCCGCCTCCCGCGTACCGGCGCTCCCAGTACTCACGGGAGCTCCGGAAGGCGAAACGATCGAGCAAGCGAATCCCGGCCAGCGCTACGACGTTGAGGCCGGGAGTTCGCTTGACGATCGCCTTCAACCGGCGCACTGGTGTGCTGGAGGTCTGCTCGGACGGCGCCTCGGCCGGTGTGGGTCCAGTCGACACGCGGGGAAATAGAACGGGATGCCGCGGTGCGGGCCAGAGCCGGAAGCGAGTGCCCCACGCCCCCCGCCCGACCGGATCGCCAAGTTGCAGCTACTGGCGGCGATGAACGGCGGCCGCTATATTGTGAAATAATTCACAAGCGCAGGACGCGGCTTCACCCCGCGCCCGGCGTTCAGTATTGTCCCTACGAACTCCGGTGGAGGCTCCCGATATGGCGACCGCGGCTCCCGTTTCCTCCAACGCGACCTACCCGGCCGAGGTAGTCGCCAAGCTGTTCGCGCCACCAGAAGCGGAGGTTCCGGCGCTCAAGCTTCGCCGACTGCTCAAGGAGGCGCATGCGAAAGGGAGCTATTTGCACACGGCGGGCGCCTACGATGCGTTTACCGCGGCCATCATGACCAAGCTCGGGTTCAAGACGCTCTATGGCAGCGGGTGGCAGCTCGCGGCAACCAAGAGCATGTACCCTGACATCGGCATCTATCAATCGCATCAGATGGTGGAGCTCGTCCTCGAGCTCCGGAAAGGCATCGAGGGCGCGCGGCACACCCATTGGTACGATACGGAGGGAAAAGAGTTGCTCGACGCGCCCCCGGCATTCGTCGACATGGAGGCCGGCTTCGGCGGGCCCACGCAGACGTTCACGTTGGCCACCGAGCTCATTCGGGTCGGTGCGGCCGGCGTGCATCTGGAGAATCAGGACCCCACCAACCGCACCTGCGGCCACATCGTGAACGTCGGCAAGGCCAAGCGCGACAAAGTGCTGGTGCCGCGCAAGGATTGGCTGGCGAAACTCAAGGCGATCAAGGCCGCGGCACAGTTCAACGGCGTGGATGTGGTGATCATCGCGCGAACCGATTCGGTGGACGGCGCCCTCCCGGGCCAGTCGTCGGGCGGCGTCAAGATGGCGGTCGAGGACGCGTGGGAAGCCGCCGAGCTCGGCGTGGACGTGATCTGGCCCGAGTTCAACAACACCGAGCTCGATCAGCCGCAGGAATTCGCGGAAGGTGTGCGGAAGTACTATCCCAATCAGATGCTCGGGTTCAACCTGTCGCCGTCCCTCTACTTCGGGAAGGCGAAGAAGGCGGGCAAGCTAATCACCAACCAGCAGCTGGCCGATCTCGGCTTCACGCTGCAGTTCTCTACCCTATTCAACTTCCGCACGGCGGGGATGGCCCTCGAGCGCGGACTTCGGAAGTTCCTTACCAGTGGAATCGAGGCCCTGGCCGATCTGCAGATCGAAGAAGAGGAGCTGGCCGGTGGTCCGCCGATCACGAAGATGCACCAGAAGTTCGCTGGCATGAACCGGTGGCTCATTCTGGAGCAGGCACTGTCGGGGCGCGAGTGAATCTTTGATTTGGTACGAAAGGGGAGCCGACTGGCTCCCCTTTGTGTCGTCGACGCGTTCGTCTCATCCCGACCTGCGCCTGGCCGCACGATCGGGTCTCGTCACGATCCGCCCGGCGGCGCGCAGGCGCTCGGCCTGCCACGGCGCAAGCTGCACGGTGACGAGTTGCACGTCGCCGTCCGGCTCGACCGCCAGCACGTCGCCGTCGCGATACAGCGCCGCGAGCGCCGCCCCATCCGCCATTGGAACCCGCACCAACACCGTGACCCGCCCGGCGCGGTAGAGCTCGCGGAGCCGCGCCTTCACCCCGCTGAGGCCGTCGGTGCGCATCGTGGTCGCCAGCAGCGCGTCGGGATAGAGCTGCCGCACCCGCGCCGCAAAGCTGGTGGGGTCATTCAGCTGGTCGATCTTGTTGAACACCGGCACCTGCGGTCGGTCGGCGAGCCCGAGCTCCGTCAGCACTGCTTCGACGACCTGCATCTGCCCTTCCCAATCGGGATGGCTCGCGTCCACCACGTGGAGCAGCACCTCGGCGCTTCGTGCCTCCTCGAGCGTGGCCCGAAAGCTGGCCACCAGGTGGTGCGGCAGCTTGCGGATGAACCCGACCGTATCGGTCACCCGAGCCCGAATCCCCTCGCCGAGATCGACCTCGCGCGTGAGCGTGTCCAAGGTGGCGAATAGGCGGTTCTCGACGAAGATGTCGTGCGCCCCCGACAGCGCTCGGAGGATGCTCGACTTGCCGGCATTGGTGTAGCCCACCAGCGCCGCGCTCAGCATAGGATCGCGCCCGGCTCGAAGGTTCTCCCGGTGCCGCTCGACGTCTTTGAGCTTGCCCTTGAGCAGCCCGATCTTCCGCCGGATCATTCGGCGGTCGGTCTCCAGCTGGGTTTCGCCCGGCCCCCGGAGACCGATGCCGCCCCTGATGCGGGACAGGTGTGTCCACATCCGGGTCAGCCGCGGCAGCAGGTACTCGAGCTGGGCCAGCTCGACCTGCAACCGGGCCTCGTGGCTTCGCGCCCGGGTGGCGAAGATGTCGAGGATCACCTCGGCGCGGTCCATCACCCGCACTTT
>DASSUE010000158.1:0-18805 GCA_035707305.1 Gemmatimonadales bacterium | reverse complement strand
GGCGCAGACCCGGTCGCAGACCGATGCACTGGCGGCGCAAGCCGCCGAGGCCGCCGCCGGTCAGGTCGAGCTGGAGCACGCCATCGGCGAGCTCGAGGGCGTGGCGTCGCGTCTCCAGCGGATCGCGCGGCACTTCGCGGTAGCAACGTGAGCGCATCTGGTGGGCGGGAGCGGGCGTTCGTCGCGCTCGGCAGTAACCTGGGCGATCGCGCGGCGCATCTCGCCGCCGCTCGCGCCGGTCTCGCCTCCTTGCCGGATACCACGCTCCTGGCCGCATCGAGCATCGAGGAGACCGCCCCGCTCGGCGCGCTGGATCAACCACCCTATCTGAATCAGATGGTGCTGCTGGAGACCGCCCTCACGCCCCATGCGCTGCTTCGCCGCTGCCAGGAGATCGAGGCAACGCGCGGCCGCGTCCGAAGCGCGCGATGGGGCTCGCGCACCCTCGATCTCGACATCGTGAAGTACGGTGAGCAGCGCGTGAACGATCCCAACCTCGTCGTGCCCCATCCCGAGCTTCCCAATCGCGCGTTCTGGCTCCGGGAGCTCGCCGAACTGGAGAGCCATGTCTCCTGACTCGCCGCCCAGGACGCCGCTCGACCTCGTGGCCATGAAGGCGGCAGGCCGGAAGATCGCCGTGCTGACCTGCTACGACGCGACGTTCGCCCGGTTGATCGCGCCGGAAGTGGACGTGCTCCTGGTGGGCGACTCCGTGAACCAGGTCGTGGCCGGGCGAGAGTCGACGCTGAGCGCAACGCTGGATCAGCTGATTTATCATACGTCCGCCGTTCGGCGCGGCAGCCCGGATGCGCTGACCCTGGTCGATCTGCCGTTCCTGTCATACCAGATATCGATCGAAGAGGCCATCAGAAACGCCGGACGCGTGATGCACGAGACCGGCGCCCAGGGGGTGAAGCTGGAGGGGGGGGCGCCCATGGCCGCGACCGTGCGCGCGCTGGTCGATCGGGGGATCCCGGTCATGGGACATCTTGGCCTCACGCCGCAGTCGGTGCATGCCCTCGGGGGATATCGAGTGCAGGGCCGTACGGCGGACGCGGCGACCCGTCTGGCGGCCGATGCGCGAGGGCTGGAAGAGGCAGGCGCATTCGGCATTGTCCTGGAGTTGATGCCGGCGGCGCTGGCGGGGCGACTCTCCGAAAGTCTCACCATTCCCACCATCGGCATCGGAGCCGGTCCCGGCTGCGACGGCCAGGTCCTGGTGCTCCACGACATGCTGGGGCTCAACGAAGGCTTCCGTCCCCGCTTTCTCAAGCACTACGCCGAGCTCGGCAAGGAAGTCCGCCGTGCGGCCCGCGCATTTGCCGCAGAGGTGCGGGCGGGACACTATCCAGGCGCCGAGCACAGCTTCGAGTAATGCACGAAGTCGCGGACCTGCCCGCGCTCCGGGCCTGGCGGCGGACCGCCCGCGAGGCCGGGCGCCGGGTTGCCCTGGTGCCGACCATGGGGTTTCTGCACGAGGGCCACCTGGCGCTGGTCGAAGCGGCGCGCCGCCGCGCCGACCTCGTGGTCATGAGCGTCTTCGTCAACCCGCTCCAGTTCGGCCCCAACGAAGATTTCGATCGGTACCCTCGAGACCTCGAGCGCGATCGTGCGCTCGCGCGGGAGCGGGGCGTCGACCTGATGTTCGTACCCACGGTGACCACGATGTATCCGCCCGGCGCCGAGACCCGGATCGTACCGGGTCCGGCCGCGGACCGGTGGGAGGGCGCGGTGCGCCCCGGTCATTTTGTGGGCGTTCTGACGGTCGTCGCCAAGCTCTTTCACCTGGTGGAGCCGACGATCGCCTGCTTCGGCCAGAAGGACTTCCAGCAGGTCACTCTGGTGCGGTCGATGGTGCGCGACCTCAACCTCCCGGTCGAGGTCGTGGTCGTGCCCACCGTCCGCGAGGCCGACGGACTGGCGCTCAGCAGCCGCAACGTCTACCTCGCGCCCGCCGAGCGGCGCGACGCGCCGGCACTGAGCCGGGGGCTCGGAGCAGCTGCTGCGGCGTGGCGGGCTGGTGAACGCTCGGGACCCGCGCTGGAAGCAATCGTTGGTCGTGAGGTCACCGCTGCTCCGGGTCTCCGCGCCGACTATATTGCCGCGATCGATCCCGACCAGCTGCAACGCGTCGACCTAGCCGTCCCAGGAACGATCCTGGCCGTCGCCGCTCGGGTAAGCCGGATCAGACTCATCGATAACCTCATCCTCGAGTGAACAGCCGATGCAGCGGCACCTCATGAAGTCCAAGATCCACCGTGCCACGATCACCTCTGCGGATCTGCACTACGAGGGGTCGTTGACCGTGGACGAGGACCTGCTCGACGCCGCCGACCTAGTGACCTACGAAGAGGTGCAGGTCGTCAACGTGAACAACGGCTCACGGTTCACGACGTACGTCATTCCCGGACCTCGGGGCTCGGGCACCATCCAGCTGAATGGCGCGGCAGCCCGGCTGGGGCATCCCGGCGACCTGGTCATTCTCATTTCGTACGGCATGTACGCCGACGCGGAGGCACGGCGCCACGTGCCTCGCCTCGTTTTCGTGGACGAAGGAAACCGGATCGTGCGCCCGCCGCTGCGCGCAGAGAGCTGATCCGCGGCGACTGTGTCCTCGTTTCATTCCACCTCGCCTGATACCCGGCCCGCGCTCCCCGCGTGGGCCGTCGTTTCTCCCAAGCGCAGAGCGCACATCGAGCGGGTGGTCGCCCTCATCGGGACTTGGGCCGACGCGATGGGCGTGGCCACGGCGGAACGGGAGCGGTGGCTCCGCGCCGGCTGGTTGCACGACGCCATGCGCGACGCTGCGCCGGCCGAGCTGGAGCGGTGGTCGCCGGGCGGGACCGGGTTGGCGGACCTGCGGCACGGGCCCGCGAGCGCCGCGCGCGCGGCCGCCGACGGCGAGGTGGACCGCGGGGTGCTCGACGCCGTCCGCTATCACTCGCTCGGATTCGCCGGCTGGGACATGGTGGGTCGCGTGCTCTATGCCGCGGACTTTCTGGAGCCCGGCCGTCGCTTCGAAAGGGAAGTACGGGCCGAGCTGGCGCGGCGATTTCCAGCCGCGCCCGACGCGGTCGTGCTCGAAGTCGCGCGGCGTCGCCTCACGCACGTCCTGAGCTCGGGGTGGCCGATCCCCGAGCCGACGGTGGGCTTTTGGAACTCACTCGTCGCCACGTCGTCGGGGCGGTGATTGCGCTCGCCGTGGCGGCGACCACCGCGACCGCTCTGGTTCTCCGCCGGCCGAAGCCGGCGACGCGTGTCGCCGACCACGCGTATTCGATTCCCGAACCGGGAGATCGGGTCGTCGTTGAGGTCCTGAACGGCACCGGTCTCCCGGGGCGTGCGCGGAGCGCCACGCGGATCCTCCGCCGCAAGGGGCTGGACGTCGTCTTCTTCGGGAATTGGGACGGCGAAGGCGTCGTGCGCATCACCAAGGTGGTGGTCCGGCGAGGGATCGATCAGAGCGGCGCGCGGCGGGTAGCCGCCGCGCTCGGCGCGGGTACGGTCGTAGCCGACATCGACACGCTTCGCCGGGTGGATGTCACGGTCATCCTCGGCACCGACTGGAAAGTGCCGGCGGACGTCGGCTTCTAGCTTACTCCTCCGCGACGACCTCGCCGGCGATCACGGTCATCACTGCCCGCGTGGTGAGGATATCCCGCACCGGCACCCGCATGATGTCTGCCGAAAGCACCGTCAGATCGGCCCACTTGCCGGGTTCGATCGTTCCCCGCTGCTTCTCCTCGAACGCCGCGTAGGCCGGCCACAAAGTCAACATCTTGAGCGCCTCTCGGCGTGTCACGGCCTGCTCCGGGTGCCAGTCAGGTCCCTGGTATCCGGCCGTGTCGCGGCGGGCGACCGCAGCGTAGAACTCGACCATCGGCTCGCCGCGCTCGACCGGGGCATCGGACCCCCCCGCAATCGGAACGCCGGTGCGGCGCAGGCTGTGCCAGGCGTAGGCACCAGCCAGCCTGGCCGCGCCGAGGCGGCTCGGCGCGAAATGCAGGTCGCTGATGGCGTGCGACGCCTGCATGGAAGGAATCACCCCGAGCTGCGCGAAACGCGGGATGTCGGCGGCGGCCAGCAGCTGGGCGTGCTCGTCGCGCCAGCGCGGATCGCGAATCTTGCGCTCAGAGCGGGGCACCGCGGCGAACGCTTCCGCATACAGGTTGAGCAGCAGGCGGTTCGCACTGTCCCCGATCGCGTGGGTTTCGACCTGAATTCCCCGGCGGAGCGCCTCCCGCAGCATCGGGCGGTACTGCTCAAGCCTGGTCACCAGCAGTCCGCGCGTATCGGGTCGATCGTTGTACGGCTGGAGGAGGGCGGCTCCGCGGGAGCCGACGGCGCCGTCGAGATACACCTTGATCGTGCGGATCGTAAAGCGGCCGCCGAATTCTCCGAGGACGGGCCCCCGCCGAAGCAGTGAGTCCGCTGCCGGGCCAGGGCCGGACAGCGCCTTGTAGATCCGGATCGAGAGCCGCCCGCTCCGGTAGAGTCGCCGCATGCGCTCCACCTCGTCCCACTCGCCGCCCGGATCCTGCAACTGGGTCCACCCCAGGCGCACGCTCCTGGCAGCGGCTGCGATTAGCGCGCTGTCGAGCGACGCACTGTCCGGGGGAGGGATGCGGCCGGCCACCAGCTCCTGCGCGCGGTCGATCAGCATGCCGGTTGGCTCACCCCCCGAATCGCGAAGGATCTCGCCGCCAAACGGATCCGGGGTGGCGCGGGTGACACTGGCGAGCCTCAGAGCGGCGCTGTTGGCGACGCTCGCGTGCCCATCCGATCGCGTGAGCCACACGGGATGCACCGGGGCGATCGCATCGAGGTCCTGCCGGGTGAGAAAGCGTCGTTCGGGCCAGTGGGTCTCGATCCAGTTCCGGCCCACGATCCACTGACCGGGAGGCGTCTCTCGTACTCGCTTGCTGAGTCGCTGGCGGACGTCCCGGATGCTCGCGACCCCTTCGAGGTTGAGGCGCAGCTCGCGGGCGCCGATTCCCATCACATGCGCGTGCGCGTCGGCCAGACCGGGCACGACGATGCGCTGGCCCAGCTCGACGACCCGCGTGCCGCCGCCGATAAGGCGCGCCACGCCCGCGGCCGAGCCCACGAACACGATGCGATCACCTCGGACCGCGATCGCCTCTGCCTGGGGTGCCCGGTCGTTGCCGGTGTAGATCCGCCCGCCCCGGAAAACCAGATCGGCAGGCGCCTGTGCGTCCGCTGCGTTTACGATGCCGACGAGAAGGAGCGGATAGCGGAGAGCAGATAGCGGATGGCGGATGGCGGATGGCGGATAGCCGCTCACCATAGGCCGATCACCACATCCATTACGTTGGTACCCGTGAGCCCGGGCTTGAGCAGTACGCCGGCCGCGTCGAGTGCGCGGTAGGCTTCGTGGTGAGTTAGATCGTACGCCGGATCGCGGCCCGCTCGTCGGATCGCATCCCAGGTTCGCCCGTCGACCACGGCCCCCGCGGCGTCAGTCGGGCCGTCGCGCCCATCGGTACCAGCGGCCATGACAGAGATGCTGGCGGCGCTCATTCCGGCGCCAGCCAGCTCGCGGGCGGCGGCCAGGGCCAGCTCCTGCGAACGCCCGCCCAGCCCCGGCGCCTCGGTGCCGATCGTCACGGTGGTCTCGCCTCCCCAGATCAGGCACCCCGGCCGTTGCACGTCGGAACGTTGGGCATACCTTATCAGCTTGGCGGCGATCTGACGGCCCGCGTCCGCCGCCTCGCCCGCGAGCGGCGTTGCAACGATCTCGGCCGTCACGCCTTGGGCGGCAGCGCGCGAGCGAGCGGCCTCGAGCGCCAACCGGTTACTCACGATGAGCCGCGTTTCCACCATCGCGAATGCCGGGTCACCGGGCTTCGGGGTTTCGGGTGCGCGGCCTTCCGCGACGGCAGCCAGCAGGTCGAGCAATCTCGGCGGCATTCGCGCGGTGAGGCGAGCGCGGTCGAGCTCCTCGCGAATCTCCGCTGCGCGGCTGGGATCGGGGACGCAGGGTCCGGAGCCGATCGAGGCGAGGTCGTCGCCGATGACGTCGGAGACCACGAACACGCGCACACGCGCGGGCGCCAACGCCTGAGCCAGGCGGCCGCCGCCCCAGCGGGAAAAGCGCTTGCGGATGCGGTTCATGGCGCTGATGTCCAGGCCGGATCCGAGCAACATGGCGTACAGTGCGGTGAGGTCGGCGGGGATCACGCCCTCGACGGGCGCTCCGAGAAGGCTGGTCGCGCCACCGGACAGGAGCACCCAGGCCTCGTCCCCGGCGCGGGTAGCTGCGGCTGCAACCGCGAGTGCATCCGCTGCGGCCCGGGAGCGGGCCCCCGGCTCGGGATGGTCGCCGGGCACGACCCTGATTGCTGGATGGGGCGGCTGAGCTTCCGCCGGGGGAACAACCAGTCCGCCGACGGGTTCGATGCCGCGGCGGGCGAGCACCGCGACCGCGCTCTCGGCCATCGCGGACGCGGCCTTGCCCAGTGCAAAGAGGCGGACCGGTGACTGGACCACCACCTCCGCCAGCGAACGCTCCAGAGCGGGTCCGGGTGCGGCTGCATCGACCGCGGCGGCGTACAAGTCTTCCAGGAGTGTGCGGGCGGGGGCAGCGTGGGGCATCGGTCGGAGGCTGGTGCCCCGGTGCAGGGTTGTACAATATACGCAGCGAGGCAACTTTAACCGACCCGACGAGCGAGGGCGACCCCGTCCCCGCGCGCTCAGGTATTTCCTACTTTCGACGAGGCACTGCGCATGGCCGGCCGTAACTTCCTCTTCGTCCCGGGTCCGACGAACACTCCGGACCGCATCCTGCGTGCGATGCACGTGGCGATGGAAGATCACCGCTCCTCGGACTTTCCGAAGCTCGCGGGGCCGGTCCTCAAGGACCTTCTCAAGGTCTTCAAGTCGCAGTCGGCGCAAGCGTACATCTTTCCCGCCAGCGGCACCGGTGCCTGGGAGGCCGCGCTCACCAACACGCTGTCGCCCGGTGACCGGGTGATCGCGGCGCGTTTCGGCCAGTTCAGCCATCTCTGGATCGACATGGCCCAGCGCCTGGGTCTCGAGGTTGACGTGCTCGACGTCGAGTGGGGCGAGGGCGCGCCGATCGAGCGCTATCACGAGGCACTCGTCGCCGACAAAGGGCATGAGATCAAGGCGGTGTTGTTCACCCACAACGAGACCGCCACCGGCGTCACCAGCGACGTGGCCGCCATGCGGAAGGCGCTGAACGATGCCAAGCATCCGGCGCTGCTCGCGGTGGACGGGGTGAGCTCGATCGGGAGCATCGATTTCCGGATGGATGAATGGGGCGTGGATCTCACCGTGACCGGGTCGCAGAAGGGGTTCATGCTGCCGGCCGGCCTGGGCCTGCTCGGGGTGAGTCAGAAGGCGAAAAGCCTTTACAACTCCGCCAAGCTGAAGCGGGTCTTCTTCGACCTCGGCGACATGGACAAGGCCAACGCGACGGGGTACTTCCCGTACACACCGTCGCTGCCGCTGCTTTACGGGCTTCGGGAAGCAATCGCGATGTTGATGGAGGAAGGGCTGGAGAACGTCTTCGCCCGGCATCACCGCCTGGCCGAGGGCACCCGTGCCGCGGTGAAGGCGTGGGGACTCTCGCTCTGTGCCAAGCAACCGAAATGGCACAGTGACACGGTCACGGCTATCATGGTGCCGCCCGGGTTCAACGGCGCGGAGGTCATCGACGTCGCGTACCGCCGATACAACCTGGCGCTCGGCGCCGGCCTGGCCCGAATGGCAGGGAAGCTCTTCCGCATCGGGCACATCGGTGACTTGAACGAATGCATGCTGCTCGGCGGCATCGCGGGTGCGGAAATGGCGCTGCGCGACGTGGGCATCAAGATTCAGCCTGGGAGCGGGGTCGGCGCGGCGGAGGAATACTGGCGCAGCACGGCCCCGCCGCTGGAGAAGCGCGAGCTGCCGCCCCGCGCGCCTGACGCCCAGCCGGCTGAAGCGGCGCCGAGGCCGGCCGCCGCTGCCGCGGCGCGATGAGCCACACCCGCTACGAGCCGGTGACCCAACGACTCCAGCGGAGCACGCTGGCGGTGCCCGGCTCGCAGCCGCAGATGATCGCGAAGGCGCTGGAGAGCGCCGCCGATTGGGTATTTCTGGACCTGGAAGACTCGGTGGCGCCGGCCGACAAAGACAAAGCCCGCGCCAACGTGATCCGGGCTCTGCTGGATCTCGACTGGCGGGGGCGGGGCAAGACGATCTCCGTGCGGATCAACGGTATCGATACGCACTACATGTATCGCGATGTCGTGGATGTGGTCGAGCAGGCTGGGCATCGGTTGGATGTGGTCATGATCCCGAAGGTGGGCGTGCCCGCCGATGTCTACCTGGTGGACGCGCTCTTGACCCAGATCGAAGCCGTGAAGGGGATCACGCAGCGCATCGGCATCGAGGTCATCATCGAATCCGCCATTGGAATGGCCAATGTCGAAGCGATCGCGGCGGGTCGCGGCCGCCTCGAGGCGATGCATTTTGGCGTCGCCGACTATGCCGCGAGCGTCCGGGCGCGGACCGTCGTGATCGGCGGACTGCACCCGGACTATCCCGGCGATTCCTGGCACTATGCGATCTGCCGCATGCGCGACGCCTGCCGGGCGTACGGCCTCCGGCCGATCGACGGTCCGTTCGGTGATATCAAGGACGCCGATGGTTACCGGGCCGCGGGCCGGCGCGGCGCCGCGTTGGGTATCGAGGGCAAATGGGCCATCCATCCCTCGCAGATCGAGATGGCCAACGAAATCTTCAGCCCGCTCCCTCCCGAAGTGGACCGGGCCAAGCGGATCCTGGTTGCCCTCGATGAAGCGGCGAAGGCGGGACGAGGCGCGGCGCAGCTCGACGGCCGGATGATCGACGCGGCGTCGGCTCGCATGGCGGAGAACGTGGTCCGGATGGCCGACGCCATCGCGGCACGGAGCAACGGGCGATAGACTGACGGCGGCGATCCGTTCGGACAGCGAGAAAGGGAGATCAGGTGGATATCCACGAGTATCAGGCCAAGGAGCTCCTCGCCGGATTCGGCGTGGCGATTCCGCGCGGCGGCGTCGCGTACAGCCCGGAGCAAGCGGTGTATCGGGCGTCCGAGATCGGCGGGTCGCGCTGGGCGGTGAAAGCCCAGATTCATTCCGGCGCGCGGGGCAAGGCGGGCGGCATCAAGGTCTGCACCAGCGAGGACGAGGTGCGCCAGGCCGCCAAGGCGCTGCTCGGCAAGCGCCTCGTCACCCACCAGACCGGTCCCGAGGGCCGCGTGGTGCACCGGCTGTATGTCGAGGCGGCGGTTCCGATCGAGCGCGAGCTGTACGTCGGCTTCGTGCTGGATCGCAAGAGCGAGCGGGTCATGATCGTGGCGCATCGCCACGGCGGGATGGAGATCGAGGAAATCGCGCAGCGTGAGCCGGACACCATCATCCGGTCGGTGGTGGAGCCCGCGGTCGGTATGACCGCGTTCCAGGCCCGCGAGATCGCGTTCTCCCTCGGGCTCGACGGCGGCCTGATGAGTCGCGCCACGACCGCGCTTCTCGGTTGCTACCGTGCCTTCCGCGATCTCGACGCGACGATGGTGGAGATCAACCCACTCGTGGTCACGCAGGATGGACAGCTGCTTGCGCTCGACGCCAAGATGACGTTCGACGACAACGCGCTGTTCCGCCGGCCCAACGTGAGTGAGCTCCGGGACTACGCCGAGGAAGATCCGCGGGAGTCGCAGGCGGCGGAGTACGGGATCAACTACGTCGCGCTCGACGGCGAGATCGGGTGCATCGTCAACGGCGCCGGGCTGGCGATGTCCACGATGGACCTGATCAAACACGCCGGCTATTCGCCGGCCAACTTCCTCGACGTGGGCGGCGGCGCGTCGCCGGAAAAGGTGACCAACGCCTTCCGCCTGGTGCTGGCTGACCCCAAGGTCGAGGCGATCCTGGTGAACATCTTCGCCGGCATCAATCGCTGCGACTGGGTGGCCCAGGGCGTCGTCAGCGCGGTGAAGGAGCTCAAGCCGCAGGTGCCGCTGGTGGTGCGATTGGCCGGCACCAACGTGGACGAGGGGCGGCGCATTCTCAAAGAAAGCGGACTCTCGCTCGTCACCGCCGATACTCTCACTGAAGCGGCCGACCGCGTCGTCGCCGTGCTGAAGGCCGCGGGTGCCGAGACCGCCAAGGCCGGGAACGGGAAGTCATGAGCATCCTCATCAACGAGAAGACGCGGATCATCATCCAGGGGTTCACCGGCGACAAAGGGACGTTCCACGGGAAGGAGATGCTGACCTACGGGACCAACCTGGTCGGCGGCGTCACCCCGGGGAAGGGCGGACAGAAGCACCTCGACCGGCCGGTCTTCAATACCGTGCGGGACGCGGTTCGCGAGACCGGCGCCGAGGCCAGTCTGGTGTTCGTGCCGGCGGGGTTCTGCGCCGACTCGATCATGGAGGCGGCTGACGCGGGAATCCGGCTGATCTGCGCGATCACCGACGGCATCCCTGCGCAGGACATGATGATGGTCAAACGCTACCTCTGGCGGTACCCCAAGGAGCGCCGCACCGTCTTGGTCGGCCCGAACTGCGCCGGCATCATCAGCCCCGGCAAGGCGATGCTCGGGATTATGCCTGGGCACATCTACAAGCAGGGCAAGGTCGGGTTGGTCACGCGTTCGGGAACGCTGGGGTACGAGGCGGCCTCCCAGATGAAAGAGGCCGGCATCGGGGTGTCCACCAGCGTCGGCATCGGAGGCGACCCGATCAACGGCAGCTCATTCGTCGATCACCTCAAGCTGTTCGAGGAGGATCCCGAGACCGATGCCGTGATGATCATCGGCGAGATCGGGGGGCCGCAGGAAGCCGAAGCCGCGAAGTTCTTCCGGGATCACATGAAGAAACCGGTGATCGGCTACGTGGCCGGCTTGTCCGCTCCGAAGGGCCGTCGCATGGGACACGCGGGCGCCATCATCCGGGCCTTCGGCGAGAGCGCTGCAGAGAAGGTCGAGATCATGCGCGAAGCCGGCATGACCGTCGCCGCGAGCCCCGCGGAGCTGGGCTCGACGGTGGCGAAGGTGCTGAGCAGCCGGACCAAGCGGGTCGCGGTTCCGACATGACCCGGCGGCCGGTCGTGGTGGTGACGCGCCGGTTGCCCGCGGCGGTCGAAGAAGCGGTCGCCCGCGAATTCGAGGCGCGGCTCAATCCCGACGACCGGCCGCTCTCCGCCGCCGAATTGCAGAACGCGCTGCGGTCGGCCGACGGGCTGCTGCCCACGGTCACCGACAAGCTCACGGCGGACGTGCTCGCCGCCGATCCCTTGCGGACCAAGGTCGTCGCCAACTTCGGCGTCGGCTTCAACAACATCGACGTACAGGCCGCGAAGGCGCGCGGCATCGCGGTGTCCAACACTCCCGACGTGCTGACCGATGCCACCGCCGACATCGCCATGACCTTGCTGCTCATGGTCGCCCGCCGGGCGGGCGAGGGCGAGCGCCAGGTGCGGGGCGGGGGTTGGACCGGCTGGCGTCCGACCCACATGCTCGGCCGGATGGTCAGCGGCAAGACGCTCGGCCTGATCGGCATGGGGCGGATCGCGCGTGCGGTGGCGAAGCGGGCGCACCACGGCTTCGGCATGCGGGTGATCTACGCCGATCCGTTCCCGCCGCCGCCGGAGGTTGCGCGAGAGCTGGGCGCCGAGGGGCGTGACAGCGTGGAGGCGGTGCTGGCCGAGAGCGATTTCGTCTCGCTCCACTGCCCGGCCACCCCGGAGACGCGCCACCTCATGAACCGCGAGCGACTCCGGCGCATGAAGCCGGCGGCCTACCTCATCAACTCGGCACGAGGCGACGTGGTGGACGAAGCCGCGCTGATCGACGCGCTGAAGGCAGGTCGCATCGCCGGCGCCGGGCTCGACGTGTTCGAGCGCGAGCCGCAGGTAAGTGCGGAACTCCTGACGATGGAAAACGTGGTGTTGCTCCCCCATCTCGGAAGCGCAACCGAGGAGACCCGGGTGGCCATGGGACTTCGCGCGCTCGAGAACCTGCGGCTCTTCTTCTCGGGAGCACCGCTGCGCGACCGCGTCGCGTGACCGATACCGCTCTCCATCCGTTCCTCGCCTCGGCGCTTCCCGCTTCCAGCGATCCGCTCGCTGAAAGTGCCGCGTCCTACGCCAACGAAGTCGCCGACTTGCTGTATGGCCAACTGCTCGAGGTGGTGCGCGCCCGGGCCCCCGAGCTCGAGCCAGTGCTCGCCGGCGACATCGCCCCCGACCTCGAGGGGCGTGGGCTGCAGGTCCTCGGCATCTGGCTGCAGCTGCTGAGCATCGCCGAGCAGAACGCCGCCATGCGGCGCCGCCGGCAGATCGAGGCCGACCGGGGGTACGACGCGCTGCGCGGGACGTTCGTTCAGGTCATCAAGGAAGCGGCGGGTGCGGGCGTCGGGGCGCACACCATGCGCGAGCTATTGCCGGCGCTGCGCATCCGTCCGGTGCTCACCGCGCATCCGACCGAAGCCAAGCGCGTCACCGTCCTCGAGAAGCACCGCCGCATCTACCGCCTGCTGGTCGATCTCGAATCGCCGCGCTGGACCCCACGCGAGCGGTCGGCACTGGTGCAGTCGGTGCGTAACGAGATCGAACTGCTGCTGCTCACCGGCGAGCTCCGGCTGGAGAAGCCCACGGTGGAGCAGGAGGTGTACTGGGCGCTCCACTTCTTCAACGAGACGCTGTTCGAGGCGGTGCCCGCGCTGCACGAGAAGCTGGAGCGGGCGCTGTCGCAGCAGTACCCGGGCGAGACGCTCGAGGTGCCGACTTTCTTCCAGTTTGGATCTTGGGTCGGCGGCGACCGGGACGGGAATCCGTTCGTCACCAACGAGGTGACGCGCCGTTCGCTCGGCGAGTATCGGCTGGCGGCGCTTCGGCGATATCGCCAGCGACTGGGCGATCTCGTCCGGCTGCTGAGTGTGAGCGAGCGCTCCGCGTCCGTTCCCACCCACTTCCGGCAGCGGCTCGACCGAATGTTGGCTGCGAGCGGGGATCCCGGCATCGCGGTCCGCAACCCGGGTGAAGTGTTTCGCCAGTATCTGGCGTGCATGCTCGGGCGCCTGGACCTCAACCTGGCCGCCGCCGCGACGCACGAGTTCGACGTGCCGGACGGCGCCTATGCCACCGCCGACGAGCTCTCCGCCGACATGCGCGCACTCGAGCGCGCGGTTGGCGAGGTCGCCCCCATGCTCGCGCCCTCGCTGGTGCGCCCGATTCGCCGGGAAATCGAGATCTTCCGCTTCAGCATCGTGCGGCTCGATATCCGCGAGAACACCACCCGCCTGCACCAGGCTCTGGGCGGGCTTTGGCGGCTGCGCGAGGGCCCCGCGGCGGGCGACCCACCCCCGCCGGACTCGGAAGGATGGTCGCGCTGGATTCAGGCCGAGCTCGCCCGTCCGCGCCACGAAGCGGTGCGGCTCGCGTCGCTCGACCTCGACCCCGCCGAAACGCTGGGGATGTTCCGCCTCGTCGCCGAGCTGCGGGAGAAGCTGGATCGAGAGGCATTCGGCAGCTTCATCCTCAGCATGACGCACTCGGTCAGCGATGTGCTGGGCGGGTACCTGATGGCGAAGGAGGGCGGTCTGTTTCCCGACACGCTTGGCGTAGAGCGCTGCAGTTTGCCGATCGTGCCCCTCTTCGAGACCATCGACGACCTCCGCGCGGCGCCGGGCATCATGCGGGAACTGCTCAACGTGCCCGTGGTGCGGCGCAGCGTACGCGAGCAGGGCGGCGTTCAGGAAGTGATGATTGGCTACTCGGACTCGAATAAAGACGGCGGGTTCTTCGCGGCCAATTGGGAGCTCTACAAGGCGCAGGTGAAGCTCACCCGCCTGGGCCGTGATCTCGGAGTTCCGATCGCGTTCTTCCACGGCCGCGGCGGGTCGGTGAGCCGTGGCGGCGCTCCGACCGGCCGCGCCATCGCGGCCCAGCCCGCCGGCTCCATCAACGGGAGGCTTCGCATCACCGAGCAGGGCGAGGTCGTCTCGTTCAAGTACGCCAATCGCGGTACGGCCGCGTATCAAATCGAGCTGCTGGCGTCATCGGTGATGGAGCACACTCTCAAGTCGGAGCGGGAGCAGGCGCTGGTCCCGGTGGGGGAGTTCGACGAAGCGATGGAGGCGATCGCGGGCGCGTCGATGGCCGCGTACCGCCGCTTCGTGGAGCATCCGAGCCTGCTTCCCTATTACCAGGTGGCCAGTCCGCTGGAGGAGATCTCGAAGCTGAACCTTGGCTCGCGACCGGCTCGACGCTTCGGTGCGCGGACCATCGGCGACCTTCGGGCGATCCCCTGGGTTTTCGCCTGGACCCAGAACCGGCATTTCATCCCCGGATGGTTCGGTGTGGGATCCGGGCTCGCGACCTTTCTCGACATCCGCGGGCCGAGAGGCGAGGCGCTGCTCCGCCGCATGTTCCGTGACTCGCGGCTGTTCCGCCTGATCGTGGACGAAGTCGAAAAGACGCTCGCGTTCGTGGACCTCGATATCGCGCGCGAGTTTTCGACGCTGCATCCCGATCCGGCCGTGCGGGACGCCATCTTTCCACTGGTGGCGGAGGAATTCGAACGAACGATGCAGGCGGTGTTGCGGGTGAGCGAGGGCGCCGGTATCGCGGCGCGCTTTCCCCGCTTTCTCCGAAAGCTCGGCCGCCGTATGCCGACGATCAATCAGGCGGGGCGGTTCCAAATCCGGTTGCTGCGCCGCTATCGAGGCTCCACCAGCGAGGAGGAGCAGGCCGAGACGTTGCAGGCACTCCTGCTGTCGATCAACTGCGCCGCCGCCGGGTTCGGCGCTACGGGGTAGCCCCGCGGAGCGACCCCCGCTCTTCCGCTATGCGGAGCTGGCCGCAGGCGGCGGCGATATCGAGCCCGCGGCTCCGGCGAACGGTGGCCTCGACGCCCTGGTTGGCCAGGCGATCGCGGAACGCCTTGATCCGCCCCGCCGTGGTCGGCGTCAAATCCGGCGCACCGCCCGGGTGCAGCGGCAGCAAGTTGACGAGTGCGCCAAGCCGACGGGCCAGCTTCGCGAGTGCATCGGCATCGGAGTCGGCGTCGTTGGCCCCGGCGATGAGCACATACTCGAAGGTGACCCGCTTCCGAAATGCTTCCGCCGCCTTCAGCACCGCGCTCACATCGTACTTCTTGTCGATCGGCATGATCGCCCGCCGCCGATCGGACGTCGGCGCGTGCAGCGAGATCGCCAGCCGGAACTGCTCCGGACGGCGGGCCAGCTCCGCCATGGCGGGAATGATGCCCACCGTCGAGACCGTGATGTGCCGCGCACCGATCCCGAACCCGTCCGGGTGATTCAGAATGGTCAGCGCGTCGTTCACAGCCGGCCAGTTGAGCAGGGGCTCGCCCATGCCCATGAACACGACGTTGGTGGGCTTGGCGCCGGGATCGGCCAGCAGGATCTCGCGCGCCTGGGCGACGATCTCGAAGACAGTCAAGTTGCGGCGGAACCCCATGCGGCCGGTCGCGCAGAAGCTGCACTTCAGCGGGCATCCGGCCTGCGACGAGACACAAAGCGTGCGCCGCGCGCCGGAGGGGATGAGGACCGATTCGATCGCCTCCCCGTCCTCCAACCGCCAGAGAAACTTTCGCGTCCCGTCGGTGGAGATCTGCACGGTGGCCGCGGTGAGCTGGGAAAGCGGAAAGTCCGCTTCGAGCGAGGCGCGCAGCTCCTTCGGCAGCTCGGTGGCGTCGGACCAGCGCGCCACCGGCGCCACCCAGAGCCGTCGATGAATCTGGCCCGCCCGGTAGGCCGGAAGTCCGCGAGCCCGGACCCAGTCCGCCAGCCGCGAGCGGCTTTGTTCCGGCGGCAGGTCGAGCAGGCCGGGTTTGCGAATCCGACGGGACGCGAGCGTGGCAGTATTCATGCGGGGAAGATAACTCGTGATGCCGGCCTCAGAATTCAGGTGAAGAGGTTACCCGTAAATCAAATACACGCAATCGCTTGCCCTGCATATCCCCGCGAGTTACGTTTGGGGCATGGCCACCGAGCCCGGCCAGCCGAGCGCGCTGCGCACGCCCCATCGCGTGCTGCGTCAGCAAGCTCACCCGTGTGTTCGTGCCGGCTCCACCGCAGATTACCAGCAAGTATTGCACGCCGTGAGTGAGCGGAAGCCCGAGGGGGCGCCCGGAGCGCACATCGAGGTGCTGGCCGGGGCATATCCGTCGCGACGCGCGGCGCGAAAGGTTGATGGATTGTCGGACCGCGCACGATTGTCATCACACCCCGACGGAGGCGAAGACGGAGTGAGCATCACAGCGGTGGGCGATCATACCGCGACCAGCCTCCGAACCCACCGCGCAGGTTCGCTCGCCCGTGATCATGTGGGCCAGACCGTACGGCTTGGCGGCTGGGTTCACCGCCGGCGCGATCTGGGCGGGATCGTGTTCATCGACCTGCGCGACCGCGACGGCGTCGTCCAGCTGTCGTGCAATCCGGAGTGGACTCCCCCTGCGGTCCTGGAGACGGCGGCGGGGGTCGGCGCCGAGAGCGTCGTGCTCGTCACGGGGGTCGTCGCGTTTCGCCCGGAAGCCGCGCGGGACGTGAATCTCGCCTCGCGTGAAGTCGAGGTACACGTCACCAACCTGGAGATCGTGGGGCCGGCCCAGACCCCGATCATCCCGGTTGCGCGCAAGGAGGGCGAAGACCTGCCCGCGGAGGAGCTCCGCCTCAAGCACCGCATCCTGGACCTCCGCCGGCCGGAACTGCAGGCGAACCTGCTGCTCCGACACCGGTTGCTGCAGCGAGCCCGTCGGAGCCTGAGCGAGCTGAGCTTTCTCGAGATCGAAACCCCGATCCTCACGAAGCCCACCCCGGAAGGAGCACGGGATTACCTCGTCCCCAGCCGGATTCACGTGGGCGAGTTCTACGCGCTGCCTCAATCGCCGCAGATCTACAAACAACTGCTCATGGCCGGGGGGTTCGACCGGTATTTCCAGATTGCCCGCTGTTTCCGGGACGAGGACCTTCGAGCGGATCGACAGCCCGAGTTCACTCAGATCGACCTCGAAGCCTCGTTCGTGGGCCAGGACGACGTGGTCGGCTGGGTCGAAACGGTGCTGGTCGCCCTGTGGGACGAAGCCGGGTGCGAGGTTCCGCGGCCATTCCCGCGCCTGTCCTGGCACGAGGCCATGGATCGATTCGGGATCGACAAGCCCGATCTGCGTTTCGGCTACCAGATTCGCGACCTGGGCCCGGTTGTGGGGCCGGACTCGGCCGGGTTCGTGCACGACGCGCTGGCCCAGGGTGGACGGATTCGCGGGATTGTAGCCGAGGGCGGCGGCGCGATGAGTCGCAAGGATCTGGACGCTGTGGCGGCGGCCGCGAAGGAAGCCGGCGTGGGAGGGCTCATTTGGGCCCGCAAGACCGCGTCGGCGTGGGAAGGGCAGGGCGTCAAAGCCATGGGAGGAGCGGCCCTCGCCGCGATCCAGGCCGCCGAGGGCGACATGCTGCTGGCGGTGGCCGGCAAAGACGTGGTGACCTCCCCGGCGCTCCATGCGGTGAGGAGTGGGTTGATCCGGCGGCTTGCCCCGAAGCCCTTGCGCGCGCATGCCTTTCTCTGGGTGCTCGATTTTCCTCTCTTCGAGCGTAATCCCGAGACCGGAGCCTGGGTGTTCGTCCACCATCCGTTCACCGCGCCGCACGCCGACGACGTCGCGTTCCTCGAGTCAGACCCCGGCCGATGCCGGGCGCTCCACTACGACGCGGTGTACAACGGCCACGAGCTGGGCAGCGGCTCGATCCGCATCACCGATCCGGCCCTGCAGCAGAAGGTGTTCTCGCTGCTGGGCATGCATCCGGAGCAGGTCCGCGAGCGCTTCGGCTTTCTCCTCGACGGGCTGTCGGCGGGCGTCCCGCCGCACGGCGGCTTCGCGATCGGATTCGATCGTACCGCGATGCTGCTCGCCGGCGCTGCCTCGCTGCGTGACGTGATCGCGTTTCCCAAGACCACGGCCGCGCGGGCGCTCTTCGAGGGCGCGCCGGTTCCGGTCGACCCAGCCGAGCTGCGTGGTCTGCACCTGGAGGTACGGGATGGCTGAGCGCGGCGGCGGCGTGACCGACGAGACGGTCCAGCGGCTGTCGGCGGAAGGAGCGGATCCGCTGCTCCTTGCGGGTGTGAACGACGTGAACCTGGTCGAGCTGGAGCGGGCGCTGGGGGTGCGGGTGTCGTTCAGGGGGGACGCCTTGACCGTGAGTGGCGCGGCGGAACAGCTGGAGCGCGCGCTCCCGGTAGTTCAGGGGCTCGTCGATCTCGCCCGCATGGGCGAGCCGGTGTCGGTCGAGGACGTATTTCGGTTGGCGGCCGACGGACCCCCGCCCGACGGCGCGGCCGCGGAGCAGAAGATCTTGCTGCCCGGGCTCCGGCGCGCCATCGTCCCCAAGACCCAGGGGCAGCGGGACTATCTCCACGCGATCTCCACCCACGACATCGTGGTGAGCATCGGCCCGGCTGGCACGGGGAAGACGTACCTTGCCGTCGCGAAGGCGGTGGAAGCGTTGTCGCGCAAGCGGGTGAAGCGCATCATCCTGGCGCGGCCGGCGGTGGAAGCCGGCGAGTCGCTCGGGTTCCTGCCGGGCGACCTGCAGGCCAAGGTCGATCCGTATCTCCGGCCGCTGTACGATGCGCTCGAGGACATGATGCCCCATGAACGGGTGCAGAAAGCGCTCGAGAGCCGTACCATCGAGATCGCGCCGCTGGCGTACATGCGGGGGCGTACCCTCGCCGACGCGTTCATCATCCTCGACGAAGCGCAGAATGCCACC
>DASSUE010000157.1:0-5280 GCA_035707305.1 Gemmatimonadales bacterium | reverse complement strand
GCTTGCTCGCGCCGGTTGTGTCCCCTGCCGATGATCCGGCCCTGGTGCACCAGCACGGCACCGATCGGGATCCCGCCTTCGCGGAGACCCTGGCGGGCTTCATCGAATGCGGCCTGCAGAAAGCCATCCATGCGCGGATCTCCATAGGGTTCTGACAGGCGACGACAGACCGATGCCAGGCGAGTTGGAGGATAAGAATACGGTGATGCCGGCCGAAGCGAGCGGGCAGTCGACCCGCTCGACCGGCTGGACGCTGCCGGGCGACCTTCTCGCGGAGGCAGTGCGGCGGCTCCGCGCCGTCGCTCTGGTCTATGCTGTCAGCTACTTCATTGCGGGGCCATTGTCCTCGCTCTTGGTCCCTCAGGCGCGGGCCGTCTACGTTGCCGCGCCGGAGCACTGGTTGCCTGGGATCGTATCGATCGCGGCGGCGCTCGTCGTGGTGGGTCTCGCATCCTCCGCCCGGATCGGGTCGCGCACCAAGATCGCCATCGGCCTGGGATTCGAGATCCTGGGCAGCGTGGGTATCGCCGCGGCGGAGTATCACGGCGTCGTCGCGCCTATCACGTACGCGGGTGGAGCGGGTGGCTTTGGGGTATCGTGGGTGGCAGTGTGGGTCCTCCTCTTCAGCGTGGTCGTGCCGAGTCCGCCGCGGATCACGCTGCCGGCCGCGATCGTCTCGCTGGCCAGCGTTCCAATCGTCTACGCGACCGGCGTTGCGATGGGCTCCAACGTCGCGCTGCCTCCTTACCAGTTCCTCCTCGGTCTGGTGATTCCGTACCTCGTGGTGCTGTTGATGGTGTACGTTGGCTCCCGGGTGGTGTACGGACTGGGTGCCGCAGTCCGCCAGGCCCGCGAGATGGGGAGTTACCGCCTGGTGGAGCCGCTGGGGAAAGGCGGAATGGGCGAGGTGTGGCGCGCACAGCATCGTATGCTGGCACGTCCCGCCGCGATCAAGCTGATCCGACCTGAACGGTTCGGCGCGACGATGGAGCAGAGCAGGGAGGTGCTCCGACGCTTCGAGCGGGAGGCGCAGGCCACCGCGCTGATGCGCTCCCCGCACACGCTCGAGCTCTACGACTTCGGCGTCGCGAGTGACGGCACGTTCTACTACGTGATGGAACTGCTGGACGGGTTCGACCTCGACGAGCTGGTGGAGCGGTTCGGCCCGGTGCCACCCGAACGCGCGATCCACTTCATCCGCCAGATCTGCGACTCGCTCAGTGAGGCGCACGCGGCCGGGCTCATCCACCGCGACATCAAGCCGGCGAACCTGTACACCTGCCGCTACGGCCGCTCGGTGGACTTCGTGAAGGTGCTCGACTTCGGGCTCGTGAAGCATCACGGCGCACCGGCGGACGACAAGCTCACCGCCGAGCACGTGGCTGGGGGAACGCCCGCGTACATGTCGCCAGAACAAGCCATCGCCGACGAGGAGCTGGACGCGCGCAGCGACCTATACTCGGTCGGCTGCGTCGCCTACTGGCTGCTCACGGGCACGCCCGTGTTCAAGGGCAGGACGGCCATGGAGACGATGATGATGCACGTGCACCGGGTGCCCGAGTCGCTCACGTCACGCACCGAGCAGCCCATCCCTCCCGAGCTCGAAGCCATCGTGCTCGCGTGTCTCGACAAAGACGCCACCCGGCGGCCGCAGTCGGCGGACGAGCTGGGGCTCCGGCTGTCGGCCGTGCCCACCGACGGTGAGTGGACCTCCCAGCGGGCACAGACGTGGTGGGACACCCACCGACCCGTCACCACACGTTTCTCGCTCCCGGGGTAAGCTGGTCGCATGCGAATGCGCGCCGCGCAGTACGACCGATACGGCGGGCCGGAGGTGCTCGAGGTCCGCACTGTCGAGGTTCCCTCTCCCGGGCTCCACGAGATGCTGGTGCGGGTCCACGCCAGCGGCCTCAATCCGAAGGATTCCCTCGTCCGGACTGGCGCCCTGCGACCGCTGAGCGGGTGGCGCTTTCCCCGAGGGACCGGGTTCGACTTTGCCGGCGAAGTCGTGAGGGCCGGCGGCGGGATCGACGACCTGGCCCCTGGTGCACGGGTGTGGGGTTTTCTGGACGGGTACCTGGGCGGCGCGGCGGCCGACTATCTCACCGCCCCCCGCAAGTGGATGTCGGTGATGCCGGAGCACCTCGATTGGATCGAGGCGGGGGCGATGCCGCTGGTCGCGACCACCGCGCTCCAGGCACTCCGTGATGTCGGGCGTCTCGCCTCCGGGGAGCGACTCCTGATCAAGGGCGCGAGCGGCGGCGTTGGATCGGCCGCGATCCAGATCGGTGCGATCAGGGGGGCGCACGTGACGGCGATGGCCCGAGGCGACGGAGTGGAATACTGCCGATCGCTCGGCGCTCACGAGGTCGTGGCCTATCGCCAGATCGATCCCACCCGCTTCCGCGATCGGTTCGACGTATTTCTCGACTGCGTGGGGCGAAGTCCGGTGAGGGCGTACCGGAGACTGCTCAGGCCGCGCGGGCGCTGGGTGACCGTGGCCCCGAGCCTGCCGGTCTACAGCCTCGCGCCTCTCTCGCCGCTGAGCCGCGTGTTCGGTTGGCCGCGATTCAGCTTCGTCGCCGTGAAACCGCTGCAATCGGACCTCGAGGAGCTCGCGCGTCTGGTGGACGGCGGGTTGCTCCGAATGCCGGTGACAGGCACGTTTCCGCTGGAGGAGATCCGGGCCGCGCACAGCCTCGTGGCGAAGCGCCACGGCCGGGGGAAGCGGGTCATCGTAGTGTCGCCCATCGCCGCCGCTGACGTGACAAGGGGGTCAGTCCGGCGCTAACATGGGTTGGACGCTTTCCGGCAGCGACGCTCGTCCCGCCGCGAGGCGATGGTGGCGCTCTCCAACGAACCCGCGATGCTGTCTTTCGAGCTGGTGTGCTTCGGGCCACCGGCTGCGCGCCTGCCCGGCCGGCCGGTGCCCGCCGAGCTGCGCTGGCGCAAACATCTCGCCTTCCTTGTATACCTCGCCTTGTCGCCCGACCAGACCCGGTCGCGCCAGCATCTCCTCGGCATGCTGTGGCCGGAGCGGGACGAACAGCAGGCACGGCATTCGTTGAACGAGGCGGTGCGCCGGCTGCGGGGCTGTCTGGGCGACAGTCGCATCGTCACCGACGGCGACTCGTTGACACTGCGGGCGGAAGCGCTGGAGGTCGACGCGCTCCGGTTTGAGAAACTCGCCGCCACCCAGCCGGGGCAGGCCCTCGCCCTGCTCCGGGGAGATTTTCTCGAGGGCTTCAGCGCTCGCACCGCCCCGGCATTCGAGGACTGGATGGCCGCGATGCGGGAGCGCTACCGGAATGCGGGCGCCGACCTCCTCCTGCGAGAAGGATCCGAAGCGCTGCTGCGCTCACGGCTCGAGGACGCCGCAGCCCTCGCGCGCCGGGCGCTCGGTCTGGTCCCGTACTCGGAGCGGGCCGCCGACCTCGCCATGCGTGCCCTTGCGCTCAACGGCGACGCCGCCGGCGCCCTCGCCTGCTATCACGGCTTCGCGGAGCAGCTGCAGCGCGAGATTGCCGAGCACCCGAGCCGGGAGCTCTCAGCACTGGCCGAGCGGATCCGCCGGGAGCGGTGGCGCGCTGGATCGGCGACGTGGAGCGAGCGGGTTCCCTTGATCCCGCGGGCATCGGACCGAGCGGCGTTCGCCACGATCGACACAGCTCTCCGCTCGGGGCCCGGTACGCTGATCATCAGCGGGAATCACGGCACGGGCCGAAGCCGTCTCCTCGCCGAGTGCATGGACCGAATGGCGCTCGCCGGCGCGATGGTCGCCGTCGCCCGGCCGCTCGAGACCGATCACGACGCGCCATGGAGCACGCTCCGGACACTGATGCGGGCCGGCCTCGGCCGGGCACCGGGAATCGTGGCCGCCGACCCGGAGGCACTGGGGCTGCTGGCGGCGGTGGTTCCGGAGTTGGTGCACAAGGCGAGGCCCGGCCCGCCGCGCGATGCGGCCGAGATCGCCTCGGCACTCGCCGAGTTGATCCGTGCCGCCGCCGAAGAGGGCCCCATCGGGCTGGCGATCGACAATGCCGAACTGGCGGACGGGTTGAGCATCGCCGCGCTGCATGCCGCGATGGCGACGCTCGATGCCGTTCCGATTGCTCTCGTGCTCACCGTACCGCGCTCGGCTGACCTCGATCGCCGCGAGTTGCTGGCGCTTCGGGGCGAGGTCGGGCGGAGTCTCCAGGGACTTACCGTTCGCCTGGAGCCGTTCGCGCCGAGCGAGATCGCCGCGGCGGTGCGTACGTTGGCGCCGTGGTGTCGCGACCCTGGCGATGCCGACCGGTTGGCCCGGCGACTGGCGTTCGAGACCAGCGGTAACCCCCTGCTGCTGGTCACTCTGCTTCGTGCGCTGGAGCAGCGCAGCTCGCTCCGGCATGATACCCTGGTGTGGCCAGCGGCGGGGGTCACATTCGACTCGCCGCTCCCGATCAGCGTGCCGGAGTTGGCGCGGCTCGCCATCGTTGCACAGGTGACCGGGCTCGACGAGCCGGCTCGCCGAGTCCTGGCGGTCGCGAGCACCCTGGGCCTCGCGCTCGATCTGGAGCTGGTCGCCTCGTTGGCGGAGTGCCCGCGATCGCAGATCGAAGCTTCCTTGCCTGAAATGGAGCGGGCGGGCCTGATCGTATCCGACGGCGAGCGCTACGCGTTCGCCGCTCCGCTCGTCGCGCAGGTAGTCCGGAGCGAGTTCCTCACGCCGGGCCAGCGCCGCGCGGTGTGTCGGAGCGCCATTGACAAGCTCGCGCCGCGGGACGATCTGGAGTCACGGATCCTGCGAGTGGAGCTGATGGCCGCCGCAGAGCGAGGCCCGGCGGCATTCGCGGAGGCCCTCGCGGTGGCCCGCGAGGCACTGGCGGCGGGCGCCCTCCGCACAGCGCGGCGCGCGGCGGAGGCTGCGAAGCAGTCGGCCGCCGCGGCCGGAGCCGCCGAGCTGGCGGACCTGGAGCGGATCCAGGGGGAGGCCGACACGGCGCTCCGGTCTCAGCACTAGCGACCATTAGTGAGACTCACCGGATCCATGTTCGGCTTCGCGACGACGGCGCCGGTGCCGGCCGCGGCTGCGAGATCGGGGCCGGTCGGGTCGCCACAACCGGCCAGCAAGGCCGCCATCGCGGCGGCCAGGACGTAGGAGCGCATGAGGCCTCTACTTGGCCAGCGCGGGAGGCGCGGAAAGATGGGGTGTAGTGGTCTTGCCCGCTCGCGCCGTCGAGGTGCCCGGCGTGTCGCTCGGGGATAGATCGGGGCCGGTCGAGTCGCTACAAGCACCGA
>DASSUE010000156.1:0-15069 GCA_035707305.1 Gemmatimonadales bacterium | reverse complement strand
CACCTCGGAGCTCCGCCAGAACTCGGGCGTCGTGCACTTCGAGCGCGGCGCCGTGGTGGCCGCCCACATCGCCAGCAATCCGCACCCGCTGGGCGAGCTGCTCCAGAAGGCCGGCAAGCTTCGGGAGGAAGATCTGGCGCGGGCCCGGGCACTGCAGCGGGCCGGCGACCCGCGCCGCCTGGGGGAGATCCTGGTGGCGATCGACGCCGTGACCCGCAGGGAGCTCGATCGCTGCGTCCGCGCCCAGGTCGAGGAGGTCGTGTTCGAATTGATGAGTTGGTCGGAAGGGTACTTCTCGTTCATCGAAGGCTCCGGGGACCGCCAATCGGTCGAGGCGGTGGCGAACATCCCCACCGAGGCCGTGCTGATGGAGGCGGCACGACGCATAGATGAATGGGCCCGCATCGAGGCGAAGATCCCTCATTTGGGCGTGATACCGCGGATCCGACCGCCGGATGACGGCATCGGCGCACCACTCGACTTGGTCCCGTTCGAGTGGGAAGTGCTTGCGGCGGTCGACGGACAGCACACGGTTCGCGAAGTCGCCGAGGCGATCGGCCGGTCCGATTTCGACGTCGCGCGAGCCATCTTCGGTTTGACCAGCGCAGGACTTCTGGTGCTGGACGATCTCGGAGTGGTGCCCGTGGTGGCTGGCAGGGTCCCGGCCGCGCCCGCCGAGCGGGTCGAAGAACACCTGGCGATGGGCGACCTCGAGTCGGCCAGAGTGGTGGCGGAGGAAGCCATCGCGGCGCAGCCGGAGCGGCCGGAGGGCTGGGCCGCTCTGGGTCGCGCTCTCCTCGGTATGCGGCGATACGAGGAGGCGGAGGATGCGCTCACCCAGGCCCTCCATCGTGATCCGGTGCGTCCCGCGCCGCGTCGGCTGCTCGGATTGGCGCAGGCCGCCCAGGGGCGCTTCGCCGATGCGGTCGAAACCTGGGACCGGTGGACTCGACTTCAACCCAAGGACGATGCCGAGGAAGGGCGTGCGGGAGAGGTCAATCGCCTGCGCCAGGCGGCAGCCGCGATGATGGAAGCACTTCGGGGGCGCCATGCCTGACGACATTCGAGTGATGACGGCCGAACTGGCGGCCGACCCAACCAGCCTCGTGTTCGTCGATCTGGCCGATGCCCTCCGCCGGCGCGGCCAGCTCGAGACGGCACAGAAGGTGTTGCGGACCGGTCTCAACCGATATCCCGAGCTGGCCCCGGCGCACGATCTGGCCGCGCGGATCTTCGCCGACCGGGGCGAGCTCGACCGCGCCTTCGAATCCTGGGTTACCGCGCTCAGGCATGATCCGGCGTTGCTCGCGGCGCACAAGGGGCTCGGCTTTCTGTATTTTCGCGCCAACGACTTGGCTTCCGCGGAAAAGCATCTCGCCTATGTGGCTGAGGCGGATCCCGGCGACGCCGGGGCCGCGGCGGCGCTCGAGCGGGTGAAGGCGGCCGCCCCGCGGCCGATGGTCGGCGCGCCGGATGGACGCATGGCGAGTCAGGAAGTCGTCACCGCGCCCGAGGCTTTCAATGTGACGGCCTTGGCACCCGTCGAGCCGGCCTCCCAAGCCCCCGATCACCTGCCGTTCTCGTTTGATTCCGACACCAGCCGCGACGACTCGGCGGTCTTCGCGGGTCTCGAAGGCGGGTCGGACAGCCTGCTCCTGGTGGACGGCAATGGACTCCGGCTCGGGGGCGGCCTGCGTACCCGCACGGGTGACGATGTCGGCGACGCGGTGGCCGCGCAGCTCGCGGGCGTCGCACGAGAGGCCGCACGCACGGCCCGGCTGCTTGCGCTCGGCGACTGGCGCGGGCTCGCGATCGAATCGCCGGGGGGGAGCTGTTATCTCCTGGCACCTACACCCGAGTCGCTGCTGTTCACGGCGCGCGGCCCCGATCTGCCGATGGGTCGGGTTGCGAGACTCGCCGAGCGCGCGGCCGTCGCCGCTCGGCGCTGGCTGGAGCGGCTCGAATGAGCGGTCCCGCGGCCGTCCTGGAGCGGGTCTGCGCGGTGCGCGGGCTCCGCGGTGCGGTCATCGTGTCCTCGGCCGACGGCTTGGTGATCGCCGAGTCGTTGATGGAGGGCGTGGACGGCCGCGCGGTCGCGGCGCTGGCAGCGAGCCTGATGCTGCGGCTCCGTCGAGCGGTCGAGGCGGCGGGGCGCAGCGCGCCGGCATTCGTCCAGCTGGCGGCGGAGCAGGGGAGTGTCCTCGCGGCACCGGCCGGAGACGATCTGGTGCTGGTGGCGGTCGCTGGACCCGACGCGAACGTCGGTCTCGCGCGGCTCGAGCTCCTGGCTGCGGCGCGGAGCCTGGCCTGATGCGGAGCATCGAGCCCTGGGTCAACGCGCCGCTCGACCGCTTTCTCATGGAGTCGTCTGCCCGGGTGGCTCTCCTTATGACGTCGTCGGGACAGGTGGTGGCCCAGCATGGGTTCACCCGATCCATCGATGTCATGACCGCGGCCGCGCTGGGCGCGGGGATCGTGGCCTCGACCGACGAGCTCGCCCGGCAGCTCGGATCGCGCCGCTTCGGATCGCTGGTACATCAGGGAACGCGCCAGCAGGTGTTCCTTGCCGCGTTCGATCTTCCGCGCGGACGCTGGATCGGTCTGGTGGTCTTCGACGGCGATAGTACGGTTGGTCTGGTCCAGCTGTTCTTTGACCGGCTCGTCGCCGAGCTCGCGGCGCTGGCCCCGCCGGCCACCACCGGTGGCCCCCGGCCCTTGCCGGAAACCTTCGAGCGCGATCTCAACGCAAGCCTCCGCGCCCTCTTCGGACGGTGAGCCGATGTCTCTCGTGAACTTCGCGGCCCGCGAGATCACCTGTAAGATCGTGTACTACGGCCCCGGGCGGTCCGGCAAGACCAGCAATCTGCAGTACATCTTCGGCCGGGTCCCGGAAGGGCGGCGAGGGCAGATGGTCTCGCTTGCGACCCAGACCGATCGGACGCTGTTCTTCGATTTCCTTCCACTCGATCTCGGTACGATCTCGGGTTTCGCCACGCGGTTCCAGCTGTACACCGTGCCGGGGCAAACCTACTACGCATCGACCCGGAAGCTCGTGTTGCAGGGCGCCGACGGACTCGTATTCGTGGCCGACAGCCAGGCGCGCCGGGTGGAAGACAACATCGAGAGCCTGCAGGACCTGCAGCAGAATCTGCTGGAGCAGGGGGTCGACGTTCGCCACCTGCCGGTCGTCTTTCAGTACAACAAGCAGGACTTGCCGCGCGACCTCATTCTCAGCCCCGACGAGCTCGATGATGCGCTGAACTTCCGGTCGGTCCACAGCTACTCCGCTGATGCCCTGCACGGTGCCGGTGTGTTCGAGACGCTGAAGGGCGTCTCCGAGCTCGTACTGCGCCGGCTCGCCGCCGGAGCGGCACCGGGGTGACCCGGCTGCATCCACTCTACCGGTTCGACACGCTGGTCGTCGGCACGTCGAATCGGCTCGCCGTCACCGCGGCCCGCGCCGTCGCCGAGGCGCCGGGCGGCGTGTACAACCCGTTGTTCGTCTACGCCCGGCCCGGGCTCGGCAAGACCCACCTGCTGATGGCCACCGGCCACGCGGCCAACGCGATCGATCCCGCGCTCGTGGTGGAGTACCTCACCCTCGACGCGTTCGTCGAGGCCTATCGGGCCGCGATCGCGGCCGGCCAGGGCGACGCCTACCGCCGGCGGTACGCGGAGATCGGCGTACTGCTGGTGGACGACGTCCAGTTTCTCGCGGGACAGCGGGAGGCGCAGACCGAGCTGCTGCGGCTGGTCGATGCGATGCAAACGGCGGGGCGTCAGATCGTACTGACGAGCGACCGTCCGCCCGCCGAGATCGAATCACTCGACGACCGGCTGATCCGTCGCTTCGCGGGTGGGCTGGTCATCGACATCGGGGCGCCGGACTATGAGACCCGGGTGGCGATCCTCCGCCGCAAGTCGGTCGAGCGGAAAGTCGAGCTGGCTCCGGGCGTCATCGAGGCCGTGGCCGAGCTCGAAATCGACAACGTGCGCGAGCTCATCGGGACGCTGAACCGGCTCGCGGCACGCCAGGCCGCGGGGGAGACGCTCGACGCGGCACGGGCGGTCGCCTTGCTCGGCCGCGAGCGGCCCGCGCGATCGCCGGTCGCCGTGCCCGCGGAGCCCGTGCCGGTGGGCGCCGGGGCGCTCGACGAGTTCTCCAGCTTTCTGTCGGAGATCAGCGCCACGGTGTCGCAGCAGATCGAAGCGTGGCGGGCGAAAATCGGAGCGGCCATCCTCCGATTCGGCGGCGACGGATACCGCACCCAACGGCTCGAGCAATTGCTGGAGGGCGAGCTCGACGGCGATCCGGAGGAGACGATCCGGGCGTTCGAATCGGACGTCCGGCGGCTGGAGGCGCTCCGCGCGGAGGCGGCGGAACTCGCGCCCGACCTCGCGGCCACCGCAGTGTTTCGTGATCCCGGTGCCGTGGCCGACGCGGAAGCGGCGGTCGAGCGGGCCAAGAACGGCACGACGCCGGCTCCGCAGCCCTCGCCCGTCTGGCAGCTCACCGAGTTCGTCGAAGGGCCCGGCAACCGGATCGCGGTGCAGGCCGCCCACGCCGTCATCGCTGAGCCGGGGCACAAGTACAACCCGCTGGTCATGGTCGGAGGAAATGGCGTCGGCAAGACTCACTTGCTCAACGCCATCGGAAACGCGCTGTGCGGCGGCGGCTCGAGCGTCGCCTGCATCGGTGGGGAGGAGTTCACGGCAGAGCTGATCGACGCCATCGAGCGTGAAGCAATCCCGCAGTGGCGGGCCCGCTATCGCCGGGCCGATGCCTTCCTGCTCGACGACGTGCAGCGGATCGCCGGCAAGGATCGCTCGCAAGACGAATTGTTCCTGTTGTTCAATTTGCTGCTGGAAAGCGGCCGGCAGCTGGTCTTCACTTCGGCCGTGCAGCTCTCCGCGCTCGCAAATGTGGAGCCGCGACTGCTGACTCGACTGGAAGGTGGCCTGGTGGTCGAGCTGCCCGCGCCGGATCGCGAGACCCGACTCGGCGTGATCGACCGCCTGCTCGGGCAAGCGCTCGATGCGCCGGACCCTGAACTGGCCGCGTACCTCGCCGGGCGCCCGGCCGATTCCATCCGCGCCGTGCAAGGGGTGGTCCAGCGCGTGCTGCAGGCCGCGGAAGCCCAGCAGGAGCGGCCGACCGCCGGGTTCGCTCGCACGCTGCTCGAAGGAACGACGCCGCGAGCGCCCCGCCGCACCAGCTCGCGCGCCTCGGGGATCATGGCCCCCGGGGGTGGCACTCGCAGCCGGGAGAAGATGGTGCTGGATTGGCCGGCGGTCGCCGACCGCCTGCACGAGGAGTGGCGCTGATGGCGATCAAGGGCAGCCTCAAGGAAGCCAGCCTTCCGGATGTCATCCAGCTCCTGTTTCTGGGACGACGCACCGGGTGTCTGGCCGTCGCCGACGGTCAGAACTTCGGCACGATCTACTTCAACGAGGGGCAGATCGTCTCGGCCTCGATCGTCAACCGGCGCGACCGGCTGGGCGATATGCTGGTGCGGAACAACCGCATCAGCCCGGAGCAGCTCAGGGCGGCGGTCGATGCGCAGGGTCAGGCTCGGGACCGACGGCTCGGCGTCCTGCTGGTCGAGCAGGGAGCGATCAGCGCCGAGGAGCTGGCCGACTACGTCCGACTGCAGCTCGAGGAAGCGGTCTACTACCTGTTCACGTGGACGTCGGGAACGTTCAACTTCGAGTCCGGCGTGCTCCCCGAATCGGGCGAGCCCAGCCTTCGCGTCAACCCGGAGATGCTGCTGCTCGAAGGCGCCCGGCGGGTCGATGAATGGAGCGTGATCCAGAAGAAGATCCCCAGCTTGGATCTGATCTTCACGGTGGATGCCGTTCACGTCGGCGAATCGGACGTCACGCTCTCGAACATCCAGCAGCAGATCCTGCCTATGCTGGACGGCAGTCGGGACGTGCAGCAGGTGGTGGAAGATTCCGGCCTGGTCGAATTCGATGTCGGGCAGGCTCTCTACGGCTTGATCACGGCCGGCTTCGCGCACCGGACCGGAACCTCCGCGGCCGCCGCGACCCCGCGGGTGAACGAGGCTCGCATCGAGGAGCATCGCAATCTCGGCATCGCGTTCTACAAGACCGCGATGCTGGACGAGGCCCAGCGCGAGTTCCGTCGGGTGGCCGATCTTCGACCCTCGGAGGGGAGCGCCCCGTTCTACCTCGGCCTCATCGCGCTGCGGCAGGGACGCTGGGCGGAGGCGGAACAGTCCCTGCGCCTCGCGGCGGAGAAGGGCGGCCCCCGGCCGGCCGCGCTGCACGATCTTGGACTTGCATTGGAGCAGCAGGGTCGGCTGGACGAGGCCGAGGGAGCCTATGGCGACGCTGCGGCCCGCGCGCGTGACGACGTGCGTATCCTAGTCGCGTGGGGCATCGCCGCCCTCAAGCGCGGCGATCACGCCGTGGCACTCGGGCGGCTGGCGCGTGCCCGCGAACTCGTGGGACAAGAGACGCCGTCGCCTCTGTGGTTCTGGGCTGCGTCACTGGCGCATACGGGCGCGGGTGACGCGGAGAACGCCGTCGCCACCGCGCGAGCGGGCGTGTCCGCCCATCCGGGGAGCGCGGTGCTTCGCAATAATCTCGCGGTCCTGCTGGAAGCCAGCGGCGACCTCGCTGGCGCGGAGGCGGAGCTCCGGGCCGGGCTCGCGGAAGACCCCGCGCTGCCTCAGATCTCGAAGAATCTGGCCGATCTGTTTTACCGCGGCGGCCGGTACGACGAAGCGTTCGAGGCCTACGAACGCGCGGCGAAGTTGGATCCCGACCTGGGCGACGATCTCTACTTCAAGCTGGGGAATCTCGCCTTCAAGCGGGGCGATCATGCGCGCGCCCGGACCAGCTGGGAGCGCGCGACCCAGCTAAATCCGGGGCACCAGTTGGCGCGGGCCAACCTCGACATGATGGCTCGCTCCGCGTGACCGCGGATCAGGCGGGATTCGAAGCGCTGACCCGGGAGATCTCCCGCTCGGCGGGCCTCACGCTCGACGCGTACAAGGACAAGTGTCTTCGCCGCCGCATCGCGGTGCGGATGCGAGCCTGCGGCGTGCACACCTACGCCGAGTATCAGCATCTGCTTGCCCGCTCGCCGGGGGAATACGAGCTCCTGAAAGACGCACTGACCATCAATGTGACGCGGTTCTTCCGCAACGCGGAGACCTGGGAGCGGCTCAGGGTCGAGCACCTCCCGCCGCTGCTGGCGACCATTCCCGGGGTCATCCGGGTATGGAGCGCGGGCTGCGCATCGGGCGACGAGGCGTATGGTCTCGTGATCCTGGTTGCCGAAGCCGCCGTGGCGGCCGGCGGCACCGCTGGCCTGGATCGGGTACAGGTCGATGCCACGGACATCGATCGCCGCAGCCTCGAGCGGGCCGCCGATGCGCGTTACCGCACGGACGCGCTGGTCGAAGCGCCGCCGGAGCTGGTCAGCCGCTATTTCGAGCTCGAACCCGACGGGTATCGCGTGGCGGCGCCGGTGCGCCGCCGGGTCCGCCTGCGCCGCCACGATCTGGGGCGCGACCATCCGCCGGGCACCTACCACCTCATCGTCTGCCGGAACGTGGTGATCTACTTCGAACGACCCACCCAGGAACGGCTGTTCCAGGCATTCGCCGACGCGTTGGTGCCCGGCGGACTCCTGGTGCTCGGCAAAGTGGAAACGCTGTTCGGGCCTGCCCGGGAGCGCCTGCAGCTGCTCGATCCCCGCGAGCGGATCTACCGACGGCCGGCGTGAGCGACCGCGATCTGGTAGTGCGCGTGGCCGACCTCAACGTCGGCGGTGACGGCGACGCACTGCTGACCGTCGGGCTCGGGAGCTGCGTGGCGATCGTGCTGCACGACGGCTCCGCCCGGGTCGGCGGCATGGCGCACGTGCTGCTTCCTTCGCCGGGGTTGTCGCGCCGGAACGACCATCCCGGCAAATGTCCCCAAACCGCGGTGCCGGCACTGCTGGAGCGCATGGCGCAACGCGGGGCAAGCCCGCGTCGGATCACGGCCCGGATCGCCGGGGGCGCGAGCATGTTCGCCGCGCTCTCGCCGCCCGGCACGGTGCACATGGGTGAGCGCAATGTGGTGGCGTCGCGTGAGACGCTCCGCGAGCTCGGGCTTCCCCTGGTGGGCGAAGACGTCGGTGCCGATTACGGCCGCACGGTTCGATTCCGCATCGGCGACGGGCGGATGGAGATCAGCTCGGTGATGCATGGTATCCGCATCCTCTGACGTCCCCGGCGTGTTGGTGGCGGATGACAGCCCGTTCTTCCGCCGTCTGATCAGTGACATCGTGGAGGGCAGCGGCGAGTTTCGCGTCGCGGGCACGGCGCGCAACGGCATGGATGCCCTCCGGAAGCTGCACGACCGAGACCCCGATCTGATCCTGATGGATCTCGAAATGCCGGAGCTCGATGGGCTGGCAGCGATCGGGTACATCATGTCGGAGGCACCGCGTCCCATCGTCGTGGTGAGCGCGTATGCGGGGCCCGGCACTGCGGGCGCCATCCGGGCCCTTGAGCTTGGGGCGGTGGATCTGGTGCCGAAGGAAGAGGAGCGGAGCGAAGCCGCCCTCCAGCACTTCAGCGAGCGGGTCGTGGCGGCTCTTCGCGCGGCGCGCGCGGCGGACATCCACCGGATGCCCGTGCTCGCCCGGCCTCGCCGGGCGACGCCCACCGCGCCGCTCCTCGCGCTCCCCGGCCGCGCGCGCTTCTGCGTTGCGATCGCGGCCTCCACGGGCGGGCCGCGCGCCCTGGCGGAGATCGTGCCGCACCTGGCAGCGGGTCAGCACGCCGCATACGTGATCGTGCAGCACATGCCGCCCAAGTTTACCCGCAGCCTGGCCGAGCGACTCGCGTCGCAAAGCCGCATTGCGGTGGTTGAAGCGGAGGAGGGAACGCCGCTCCTGGTGGACACGGCCTACGTCGCACCGGGGGACTATCATATGCGAGTCGCCGACGGGCCGGATGGCCCGCACCTGCGTCTGACCCGCGAGCCACCGGTATGGGGCGTCCGGCCGGCAGCCGATCCGCTGTTTCGTTCGGTAGCCGAGCTGTTCGGCATCCGCGCCATCGGGATCGTGCTCACCGGGCTGGGCCGCGACGGCGCTGAAGGACTTCGCCTGATTCATGCGGCCGGCGGGCTCGGCATTGCCCAGGACCGGGACAGTTCGACCGTCTATGGGATGCCCAACGCCGCCCTTCAGGCGGGCGGGGTCGACCACGTCCTGCCCGTCGGTCGCATCGCGGAGCGAGTGAGCATCGAGCTCGGTCGGCGGATCCGCCCGTGAGCGCCTCCGTGCTGCTCGCGCGGGCCGGCGAGCGCCGAGTGGCGCTCCCGTTGGAGCACCTCGTGGAGGTGGTTGATCCCGGTCCGGCGGTGCCGGTACCCGCCCGCGAGCCGGCGCTTCGCGGTCTTGCAACGCTCCGTGGCCGACTCGTTCCGCTGGTGCACCTGGGTGCACTCCTCGACGGCGTCCGGTGCCCGGATTCCGTGAGCGACGCGGGCATCGTGATCGACGTCGCCGGGCGCGCTCTTTGCCTGGAGGTCGAGGCCGTGGAGGAGGTGACCCGCGGTGACGTGGTCCCGGTTCCCGCGGGGGAAGCGCTCCCCTGGGCACTGGGAGTGGTGCGAGCCCCCGAAGGTCTGGTACCGATCCTCGACGTTGCGGCCGTCGGTAGCCGCCTGGTGGAGGGAGGGAGCCCGGCGTGAATCTCGAAGACCAGATCCAGCTTGTGGCGTTCCGCGTCGGGACCCAGGAATTCGCGCTGGAGATCTCACAGGTGGAGCGCATTCTCCGCTACGAACGCCCGGCGCCGCTGCCGAAGGCACCCGACTTTCTCGAAGGCGTCGTCACCTACGAGGGGGTGCCGGTGCCGGTCGTCGATCTGCGGAAGCGGCTGGAGCTGGCCGCTGCCCTCGACGATCAGACCCGGCTCATGGTGCTCGGGCTGGAAGATCAGAAGGTGGCCGTAATCGTCGACGAGGTGCGCGAGGTTCTCCGGGTCGATAGCACGACCATCATCGCGCCGCCGCCGATCGTGCGCGGGCTCGCCGCGGCGTACATCGCGGGGCTGGTGACTCGAGGGGAGCGAACGCTGGTGCTGCTGCAAGCATCCAGGCTGTTGAGCTCGACCGAGCGGCTCGCCCTCACCGACGCGGTGATCGCGGGATGATGGATCCCGCCGCGGGCTTTCGCGAGCGCTACCGCGACCTCGAGCAGCGCCTGGACGCCGCGCCGTCGGGGGCCGATCGCGAGGCGCTCAAGCGCGACATCATCGAATTCTTCAAGCGGATCGATGGCACCCTCGGCGAGCTGACCCAGATCAAGGAAGAGATCCGGGGCCTGGTGGACCGCTACAAGCAGCTCGGCACGGCCGAGGGGCCGCAAGCCCCTCAGTTCACCGGCGCGCGTCCTGCGGTGAAGGACGATCACTTGAACGCGTCGAGCTTCATCGAGAAGGGGTGGAGCCTCATCTCCCTCGGCGACTACGCCGGAGCGATTCAGGCGTTGGAAAAGGCTCTGTCCCTGTCTCCCGGCGCCCTTCAGGCGCTTTCGCTTCTCGGGTGGGCGCAGATGCTGAGCGAGAATTACGACGAGGCGCTCGGCACCTTCTCGAAGGTGCTCATGAAGGAACCGGCCAACTCCCTGGCGCGGATCAACGTGGGGTACATCTGCCTCAAGAAGCGGATTTTCGGCGAGGCCATCGAGCACCTGTCGAAGGCGATCCGGCTCGACAACGACCGGAAGGCGACGCTATACGCGCACTACTACCTGGGTCTGGTGTATCTGGAACGCGAAATGTTCGAGGACGCCCAGACATTCTTCCGCAAGACACTGGGGCTGGGTCCCGGACTGGTCGAGGCGTGGTTCGAGCTGGGACGGGCGCTATGGTTCGGAGGAGACCACGAGGGTGCCAAGCAGGCCTGGGCCGACGGCATCAAGGCCAACAAGTTCAACCCATGGGCACGGCGCTGTAAGAAGTTGCTCGATCTTGCCGCCGCCGGACAGGATATTCCCCGCGGGGCCACCGCCGCCGAGTGACCACCGCGGCATCGAGCGCCATCCAGACCTGATCCAGCGCTTCCCGCTCCGCTTCCGGAACATCCATCCAGCCGTTGTAATCGCCGTTCATCGTCCACTCTGCTTCCGGGAGCGTCACATTCCGCTCCCACGCAATAGAAACGTCCCAGGCCCCTCGAATCGTTCCCTAGGGTCTGGGCGCCCTGTCGGGCGGATCCAGCGTGGCCGCGGCGCGGAGCGCGAGATCGAGATCCCGCACCAGCGTGCGGCCATTTTCCACTACTCGCCGAGACGCCACATGCCGCCGAGCGACCCATTGTCCGCGAGCGCTCGACAGATCGTCGTAGCGCACCGCGCCGCCGCTGGCCGTGGCGTGAATGATCCGGTTGTCCCCGGCGTAGATCGCCACGTGGTCGATCCGGGCATCCTCGCTGGCGAAGAACATCAGATCCCCCGGTCTGAGTGCGACCGGCCGGCGGCTCACCACGCGGCCGGCCCGCACTTGGTGCCGGGAGGTTCGTGGCAGCTCCACCCCGTGCCGCCGATACACATATTGAACGAAGCCGGAACAATCGAATCCGGCGGGGGTGGTGCCACCCCAGCGATATGGAACGCCGAGGTGGTCGTCGGCCGTGTTCAGCACCGCGGCGGCCCGCGCGGTTGAATGTCCGCCGGCCGCTCGAGAGGGCCCCGCTGAGCGGGCTGAGACTCGGACCCCGACACCGCCGGTCCCCAGGGTGGCCCGGATGGCCAGCGGTCCGATGGCGCCATGGACCACCGGAGGTCGCAAAAGGGACAGGTCGGCCCGCTGGGCGGTCACTTCGCCTATTGCGGCGAAGGGAAGGGAGAGGGCTACCGTTATGCTACGTCGAACTCTATGCACTGCACGCCTACCGTAGGTCGAGCCAGATCAACGATCGGACCCCGGTGTTTAAAGCATCCCGCGTGCCACGTTCTTGCCCTGGCGGCCTCCCTGCTTGGGCCACCGTGGGCAGCCCAGCGGGCAGCGGAACACCAACGCCCGGAGGTGATTCGGGAGGGGTCGGTCACCGCGGTCGCATGGCCGTCGGAAGCCAGGCTGGCTCGCGCTCTCGCCCGGGAAGCAGGGCAGCGGGTCGTGTGGCCAGGTTTTGGCGAATGGGTGCCTGGCACGGTTGCCCTCATCGTCGCCCGGAACGCGGCCGCGGTGGATTCCATCACGCACGGACGAGCCCCGGGCTGGGGAGTCGGGTTCGCCGACCCCGAATCTCGCACCATACTCCTGCGGGCCGACGCCGCCGAGGTGCGACAGACCCTTCGTCACGAACTGGCGCACCTCGCGCTCCACGACCGGGTACACGTACGGGTGCCGCTCTGGTTCGACGAAGGCTACGCCGGGTGGGCGGCGGGCGAATGGGAACGGCTCGGCGGGCTGGAGCTGAATCTGGCCGTGGCTCGCGGGGCCGTCCCCGACCTGGGCGCCCTCAACGGCGCCCTGCGCCGCTCGCCGGCCAGTGTCGGGCCGGCATACGCACTAGCGATCTCCGCCGTGCTCGAGCTGGCGCGCCGCCACCCGGACGGCAGCTTGACCCCGCTCCTTACTCGGCTGTCCGCCGGCGAGGAATTCGACGCCGCCGTCCGAACGACCACCGGTCTCTCGCTGACCGCGTTCGAGGACGAGTGGCGCCGCTCGGTCCGAAGCCGCTACACCATTGGTACCTGGTTGGTCGCCGGGGGCGCGTGGGCCGTGGTGGCGTTCGGCGTGCTCGCGGCGGGAGCGTGGCGCCGCCGCCGAGACCAAGCCCGCAGGGCCGCCCTGGATATCGGGTGGCCTCAACCGGAGGACGACGTCCCACCCGACGAACAGCCCGACGCGGTCACCTCCGCGGTGCTTGACCGCGATCCAAGGTCGTGATAGGCTCCACCGCTATGTCCGGTCCGCAGATCCGCGAGGGGGTGCGAGTGGACGGGCGGCGCGCGCCACTCGAACGACGCAATCTTGTCATCCTCGGCGCGGCGGTGGTCACGATTGCCGCGGGCTATGCGCTGCTCAGCGCAGGCAGCTCCAGTCTCGCCGCCGTTTTGCTGGTTCTCGGCTACTGCGTGCTCTTTCCCGTCGGCATTGCCCTCTAAGTTGAGTGATGCCGGGCACGGCACGCTCCATGCGGACGCGCTATCTGCGGGAGTAACGGGCGCGGCTCCAGGGGGCGAATAGCTCAGCCGGTTCAGAGCGCCTGCCTTACACGCAGGAAGTCGGGGGTTCGAATCCCTCTTCGCCCATCCCGATCAGGCGTCTGACTTCGTAGCGGAGGTCGTGAATGTCACTGGTTCGTGTCGCTGCCGTTGTCGCGTTCGGTGCCGCAATCGCCGCGCCGTTGGATGCGCAGGTGCCGCGTCGTCCCCGCGAGCAACAGGTGGCCAACCTGCCCAGGTTGCTGGTCGCTACGCCCTATGTGTCGGCCGGCGCCGATTCCGCGCCGGCGGTACAAGTAGGGAACGGGATGCGGGACCGGATGAGCAAGATCGCCAGCGGCGATTTCAACGTCCTCACGTCGGATCAGATGAACGAGGCGTTGAAGCAGTATGGCTATCCGGCCAACGCGATCCTCAGTCCCGCCTTGGCCACGACCCTGGCCAAGAGTGTGCAGGCGCGCGTTCTGGTGTCCTCCCAGATGAACAGGGCGGGGCAGAACTACGCGGTCACCGCGCGACTCGTCGGCTCAAACGACGAAGCGGGGAGCGTGGTCAGTGTTACCCAGGGGGCCGGCCAGCCCCTCGGCGACTTCGGTGGGCGCGTGGCAGAGCAGCTGCAGCCGGCCTTCAAGTCGCTGGAAGATGCGCGCGAATGCTCCAACAACCTGCAGAGCAATCCGAACAAAGCGGCCGACGCGGCCCGTAAGGCGCTGAAGCAGTACCCCAACAACGGGCTCGCCTCCTACTGCCTGGCTCAAATCGCCCTTGCCAAGAAGGATCGCAAGGAAGCGGTGCAGCATTTCCAGGCCGCTGCCAAGGCGGACCCGCAGAGCTTGGCGGCCTGGTCGAATCTCGCCGAGCAGTATCAGGCGGTGAACGATACCGGCCAGGTGATCGCCGCCTTTGTCCAGATGCTCCGCATCGCCCCGACCAATCAGAAGCTTCGCGAGCAGGCGTTCCGCTACTTCCTCAATGCGGAGAAGCCGCAGATCGCTCGCGATGTGGCCGACTCGGGCATCAAGATCGACCCTTACAATCCCGACTTCTACGACCTCAAGAGCAACGCCTGCGCATTCCTGAGCGACTTCAAGTGCTCGGTGGATGCGCTGGAGCAATCGTATTCCGTGGACAGTACCAAGGCCGATACCCTCTTCGTCACCAAGATTCTCGCGTTCTCGGAGCAGCGGCTGGCCGACACTGCTCCGCGGGCCACGAAGGAAGACACCGCGCGGTACGTCAAGTGGGCGACGTTTGGTGCGCGGAAATACCCCAACAATCCCGCGGGCTTGCAGGCACGGATGAAGGCGTTCGGGATGACGGGCCAGACCGACAGCATGGTGGTCGCCGCCCAGGCCCTCTTCAATGCGAACCCCCAGGACGCCACTCCGCTGCTGGCCGCGGCGAAGGCACTGGTGGACGCTAAGCGGGGCAAGGAGGCCACGGCCATCCTTCAGGTCGTGGCCGAGAAGGGTGACGCGACGGCGAAGGAAAATGCGGCTGCCTTGCTCTACCAGTCGGCGGCCCCACTGCTGCAGGAGCCGGTGCAGGACTACGTGGGTGCGGCGGAGCTGCTGCGCGCCGCGAGCAAGTCGGCCAATCCGCAGGGTAAGGTTTACCCTGCGGCCAACTATCTGCTCGGCCTGGCGACCCTGCTCCAGGTGCCCAAGATCGATCCCGAGGCGGAAAAGACGAAATCGTGCGACCTCGCACGCCAGGAAGAGACGTTGTTGAACGAGTCGGAGCAGGCGTTCACAGCCGGCCAATCGGCCAATCCCGAGGTGGCGACGCGCAACCTCGACATCATCAAGAAGTACAAGCCGCGCGCGGCCTCGATGGTCAAAGCCTACTGCAAGTGATGATGGGCT
>DASSUE010000155.1:0-3652 GCA_035707305.1 Gemmatimonadales bacterium | reverse complement strand
ATCGCGGCCGCGGATGGAGGCCGACATCTCGCGGATCGGCGTCAGGTCGTCGAAGATCCAGATCGATCGTCCGTGGGTGCCCACCACGAGGTCGTTGTTCTTTACCCGGAGATCGTGCACCGCCACCGTCGGCAGACCGAGGCGCAGCGCTTGCCAGGTGGCGCCGTCGTCGGTCGAGTACGACACGCCCCGCTCGGTGCCGGCATAGAGCAGCCCGCGCCGGGCGGGATCCTCGCGGATGACGTGGAGGTACACGTCCTGCGGCAGCGACGCGCCGAGTCGCTTCCAGCTGCGGCCGTAGTCGGTGGTCTTCCACAGATAGGGCCGCATGTCGTCCAGACGATGGGCGTCGACCACGAGATACGCCGTGCCGGCATCGAAGGGTGATGCCTCGATCATGCTCACCGTGCCCCACTCCGGCAGCCCCGGTACGTTCTTGGTCACGTTGGTCCAGCTCTTCCCCGCATCACGGCTCACGTGGACCAGACCGTCGTCGGTCCCGGCCCACAGCAGCCCCTGGTCCTTGGGCGATTCGGCGATGGCGAAGATGGTGCCGTAGATCTCCACCCCGGTGTTGTCGCCGGTGATCGGCCCGCCCGACCACTTCTGCTTGCTCTTGTCGTTCCGGGTGAGGTCGGGGCTCACCGGGGTCCACGTCTGGCCGCCGTCGGTGGTTCGGAACAGCACGTTGCCCGCGTGGTACACGGTGCCGGGGGTGTGCTGCGACGTGAGGATCGGCGAGGTCCACTGGAAGCGGTACTTGAGATCTTCTCCCCCGTGGCCCGAGGGATTCTCGGGATAGATCGACACGTTGCGCGCCTCGCGCAGGCGATGATCGTAGCGCGAGATGTAGCCGCCGTATTCTCCGGCGTAGACGATGTTGGGATCGCCCGGATCGTGAGCGGTGTGGCCAGCCTCTCCGCCGCCGACGCCGACCCAATCGGCCAGGCGGATTCCGTCGCGGCTCAGGCTGTTGCTGGGCCCGCTCGCGGTGCCGAGATCCTGCATGGCGCCGGACACGCGATACGGCACCTGGTCGTCCACGTTCACGTGGTAGAACTGCGAGATCGGCAGGGATGGCGCGTACCAGGTTTCGCCACCGTCCACCGAGATGTCGACGCCACCGTCGTTGCCATCGATGATGCGGCGGGAATTGGCGGGATCGATCCAGATGTCGTGGTGGTCGCCGTGATGCGGCCCCTTCACGTTCACGATCGTCCGGCCGCCGTCGATGGACTTGAGCAGGGGTACCTGAGGAAACCAGACCACGTCGGGGTTCGTGGGATCGATCGTGAGCGTGGTGTAGTACCACGGCCGCTGGCGGAGCGCGCGATGGCGGCTGATGAGCCGCCACTTCTCACCGCCGTCGTCGGAGCGGAACAAGCCGCCCGAGTCCGCCTCGATCAGCGCGTACACCCGCCGCCCGTCGGACGGAGCGACACCGACGCCCACCTTCCCCCAGATCCCTCCGGGCAGGCCCTCGTCCTTGCCGGCTCGCTTCCAGGTGTCGCCGCCATCGCGCGAGATCCAGAGGCTGCTGCCCGGTCCGCCGCTGGTGAGTTCCCACGGACGCCGGCGTGCTTGCCAGAAGCCGGCGAAGACGATGTTGGGATTCGAGGGATCGAGCGCGACATCGCTCGCGCCGGTCAGGGAATCGCGCTGCAGCACGAACCGCCAGGTCCGGCCGCCGTCGGTGGTGCGGAGCACCCCCCGCTCGCGGTTGGGCCCGAAGGCGTGGCCGAGCACCGCCGCGAAGGCCACGTTCGGGTTTCGCGGGTGAACCACCATCGTCCCGATCTGGCCTTCTTGCTTCCACACGTGAGTCCAGGTCTTGCCGGCGTCCAGCGACCGGTAGATGCCGTTGCCCGGCTGCACGTTGCCGCGGATGTTGGCCTCGCCCGAGCCCACGTACACGATGTTCGGGTTGGACGGCGCGACGGCGATCGAGCCGGCGGTCGCGGTGGGTTGCTCGTCGAAGATCGGCTTCCAGGTAATCCCCGCGTCCACCGACTTCCAGACCCCGCCCGACGCCGTCGCCGCATAGTAGGTCGTCGGATCGCCGGCGATGCCGGCCACGCGCGTGATGCGGCCGCCGGCCGCCGGGCCGATCGAGCGGAACTCCAGCGCCTGGAACGGAGCTGGCCCTTTGTTGGCTTTCTTCGCCTGCGTCGTGTCGGCGAGCTGGGCCCGCGCGTTGCCGCCGGCCGGTACGCGCGCCGTGTCCGCGACCTGAGCGTGCGCCCCAACGGCTACGGTGAGGAGGACGATTCCCGAGGCGACCTGAAGGCAATGCCTGAAACGAGTCATCGACGGTTGACCGGGTGATGTGGAGAAGCCGCTCGAGCCCACGGCGGCGGAGTCAATATATCTGGACCTCGTCATGGATCGGCGCCATGTTGCGAGCGTCGCAACTACCTGGCCTCGCAATGACCCCCGCGCCCACCGTTGTCACTGGTATCCTTCTGCTGGCCGCGTCGCTCGCTGCCGCGCCGCTCATCGCCCAGACCGAAACCCCTGGCGATTTCACTCGCGGCTATGCAAGACTTGCGGCCTTGAAAGGGCCCGACGGCCGCCGCCTGCACCGGCTGATGGAGCTGCGCTGGCGGCAGGTGATGACCGACTCGCCCGAGTTCGCGACCTACGTCGGCTTCCCGGGACAGAACCACCGCTGGACCGATCTCTCGCTCACCGCGATTGCGCGGCGGAAACGCGAGCTGGCCGAACCGCGTCGGGCGCTCAAGGCGATCGACCGCGCCCGGCTGAACCCGGCCGAGCGGCTCAACTACGACCTGCTCCGCCGCTCGCTCGATCTGCAGGCCGAGAGTGCGGGCTTCCCCGAGGAATACCTGCCGGTCGGTCCACTGTCGGGCGCGCAACAGGATCTGGCCCAGATCCTCGGTGTCTCGCCCGCCCGCCGAGTGTCCGACTACGAGGATATGCTCGCCCGGCTCGGCGGCGTCGCAGGGGTGGTGGACCAGCAGATCGCGCTGATGCGGAAGGGCCTGGAGGCCGGCATCACGCCGCCGGCGGTCACCTTGCGGGATGTTCCCGGCCAGATCCAGGCGCAGATTGTGACCGACCCGCTCACCAGCCCGCTGCTTCGCCCGTTCACCACGTTCCCGGCGGAGGTTCCGGTTGCCGAACGGGAGCGGCTGCGCCGCGCCGCCGCCGAGACGTACAGCTCGCAGATCCGTCCCGCGTTCGAGCGCATGCACGCCTTCGTCGCCGACAGCTACCTGCCGGGCGCCCGCACCTCGATCGGCATGGGAGCGCTGCCCGATGGCCAGGCCTGGTACGCCTTCCGCGCCCGGAGCTTCACCACCACCGACCTGACCCCGAGCCAGATCCACGAGCTCGGACTCGCGGAGGTGAAGCGGATTCGGGGTCAAATGGATTCGGTGATCGCCGGCGTGGGCTTCCGGGGAAACTTCGCCGACTTCGTTCGCTTCCTCCGCACTGACCCGCAATTCTTCCATCCTGATTCCGCCACGCTGATCCAGTCGACACGCGAGCTCATGAAGCGGATCGACCCCGAACTGATCCGTGTGTTCGGCAAGCTGCCCCGCACGCCGTATGGAGTGGTTCCGATTCCGGCGTACGCCGCGAAGTCGCAGACCACGGCCTACTACGAACCCGGTTCATACCGGGCCGG
>DASSUE010000154.1:0-3147 GCA_035707305.1 Gemmatimonadales bacterium | reverse complement strand
TTGGTTGTCGGGAAACCCGACGCCGATACGGGTGAGCGCCACGGTGGATCGGGCCGTGCAGGAGCGCACGGTCGAAGAGTCGGGCAGCGCGTTCGTGGTCTGTGAGGACGGCATGAGCGTCTTCCTGGACGTCACCTGGCGCCACATCGGCGAGGGAGAACGGTTCGGCGTGGGGCTTCGCGGCACCAAGGGCACTGCCGCCGTCAACCCGCTCAAGGTCTGGAAGGAGCTGCATGGCGCTCCCACTGACGTTGCGCCGACGGGGTCTGGCAGCCGGGAGAATCCCTTCGTTGCCTCCTTCCGGGCCGAGTGGGCCCATTTTCAGGCTGTCATTGCCGGAGAGTCGAAGGCGCCCGCGCTGCAGGAGCACGTCACGCTGCATCGGGTGCTTGACGCCATCTATCGATCGGCGCAGGACGGGCGGGACGTGCAGCTCTGATGGCCGGACGGCCGGAGGGCCGGATGGCCAGACGGGCCGTGGCCATCGCGATGGTCATCGCATCGCCGGCCGCCGGGCAGAGCACCGGCCCTCCGGCCATCAGGCCCTCCGGCCATCCGGGAGCTTCTCTCACCATCTCCCTCGTCACCATGGGCGTCGGGGTGAGGGTGTGGGAACGGTTTGGTCACAACGCCATCATGGTCGAAGACCGGGAGCGCGGCACCCGCACGGCGTACAACTACGGGCTGTTCGACCTCCGCCAGGAAAATTTCGTCCTGCGGTTCATCCAGGGCCGGATGTGGTATTGGATGCAGGGGCTCGATGCCGACGCCATGCTGCAGAGCTACATCCGAGACAACCGGTCGGTGTGGGTGCAGGAGCTCGACCTTACTCCCGACGAGCGCGTGGCATTGCGGGACTTTCTGGTCTGGAACGAGCGGCCCGAGAACCGCTACTACCGCTACGACTATTACCGGGACAACTGCTCCACCAGAGTTCGTGACGCCCTCGATCGCGTGCTCGGCGGCCGCTTTCGCGCGCTGACGGACACGGTCTCCACCGGAACGACCTACCGATTCCACACCAAGCGGCTTACGGCCTCCGACCTGCCACTGTTCACCGGGCTCCAGGTGGCGCTGGGCGAACCGGTGGACCGGCCGATCACCGCCTGGGAGGCGATGTTTCTACCGTTGACGGTGCAGGAATGGGCGCGGCGGATGACGGTGCGTGACTCGCTGGGCCGGGAGCGACCGTTGGTCCGGTCGGAGCGGACCCTGTTCATCAGCTCGGTCCCCGATCCGCTGGTCCGTCCGCCGTCATGGCTCCCCGGCTATCTCGTGACCGGCGCCGCGCTGGGAGGTCTGCTGGTGGCGGGCGGACGCAGGAGTCGGCTGCTCGGCTGGCTCGGAACCGCGTGGGTCATCCTCGCGGGCATCGCCGGTGCGATTCTGACCTTTCTCTGGGCGTTTACCGACCACGTCGTCGCGTATCGAAACGAGAACCTGTTGCAGGCCAGCGTGCTGCTGTTGCCGCTCGCCCTTCTCTTGCCGGCGCTGGTTGCGGGCCGGTCGTGGGCCGGGCGGCCCGCGGTTGTGTTTGCGATGCTGGTCGCGGTGTCGTCACTGGCCGGGCTCGTGCTCCAAGCGCTGCCGGCCTTCGATCAGCAGAATGGGGAGGTGCTGGCGCTCGCGGTACCGATCAACCTGGGACTGGCGTGGGGCGTCCGGCGGTTGGTGAGGAGTTAGCTATTCGCCGCGGGTAACGGCCTTCGCGATGCTCGCGGCCTGCGCGCTCACGATGTCCGGCAAGTTCTCCCGACGTTGCAGTGCCGGGTCATCGTTGGTGAAGACCTTTACGATCGCGCCGCTGCGCACGTCCACCAGCTGGGCGTTCACCCGAAAACGTCCGAAGTGGTCAATGAAGCTGCCAGTGACCGCGTACTGGGCACCCAGCTCGCGGGCGACGCGCGTCGCCGTGGCCGCATCGATGCGACGCCCGCGGCGCCCACCCGCGCTGTCCTCGCCTACAGCGGCCCAGGTTTGCCGCGGATTGATCGCCTTGATGCCGGGCTGGTGCTCGAGCTCGCTCGCCAGCATCGTCCCGATCCGAAGCCGCCGCGCCTCGGTGGTATCGCGGCTTTCGCCGTAGGCGCCCGCATTGCCGAAGCGGAACACCGCGATGGTCACGCTGCTGGTTTGTGCCGACGCGACCCCCGGCATCAGCGCCGCGGTCGCCAGCATCCACGCCATCCCGATCCCCATCGCTCCCCGCATCCCCGTCTCCCTCACAGCGTCAGACACAACCCATCGTGGGCGGCGACGATCTCGAGCCCGGGCGCAGCGGTTCGGCCGTAGTCGCAGGCGTCCCGCAGCAGGGCATCGATCGCCGTGTCGTCGTGCTCCGGATCGTGGTGGAACAGCACCAGCCGGCGGCACCCCACCTCGGTGGCGAGGTCGACTGCCTGCCTCGGGGTCGAGTGTCCCCATCCGGCCCGGGCCCGGATGATCGATTCGGAGTACATCGCATCGTGGACCAAGGTGTCCACGCCGCTCAAGAAGCCCACGAGCTGGCGCCGCCAGTCCTTGGGAACCGGGTAGTCACCGCCGGGGCCCAGCTCGTTGTCGGTGAGATACGCAAACTCGGGGCCGCCACCACGGGGGGCAAGCCGATAGCCCAGCGTCGTCCCGGGATGGCGCAGCCCGAACCCACGCACCAGAAAATCATCGATCTCGGGGCCACTGTCCTCGATTTCGGTGATGTTGAGCGACGCGGTGAAGGCGGCGAGTGGCACCGGGAAGAACATCGGGTCCATCTGACGGTGCAGGATCTCGGCCAGCGCGACGCCGTGCTGGGCCGCGCCCCAGACTCGTACCCGGCTTCCCCGCATGCTGAGCGGCTTGAAGAAGGGCAGGCCCTGGATATGGTCCCAGTGCGTGTGGGAGAGCAGGAGATCCGCCCGCACGCCGGTGCCGGTGCCGGTGCGCATCAGCTCGGTCCCCAGCGCCCGAAGTCCGGTGCCCGCATCGAGCACCACGACGTGGCCGTCGTCCCCGCTCAGGCTGAGACAGGGAGTGTTGCCGCCATAGCGCGTGGTGCGGGGCCCGGGAGTGGGGATCGATCCGCGGGTGCCCCAGAAGGTCACGGAGTAACTCACGACCCTCCCGGCGACGAAAGTGCCCTCTCGCGCTCAGGCCCGACGGGCGGCCAGC
>DASSUE010000153.1:0-15595 GCA_035707305.1 Gemmatimonadales bacterium | reverse complement strand
GGCCGCCGGCACCTGCTGCTCCCGATGAGTGAGGTCGAGCTGCTCGTCGCCGCGGACATCGGCGACTATACCGACTTTTACGCGTCGGTCTTTCACGCCACCAATGTGGGGTCCCTGTTCCGGCCCGACAATCCGCTCCTGCCCAACTACAAGTGGGTGCCGATCGGCTATCACGGACGGGCGTCGTCGATCGTGGTGAGCGGCACACCGATCCCACGCCCGTCGGGTCAGACCCGGCCCGATCCCAGCGCGCCGCCGCGGTTCGGTCCCACCCGCCGGCTCGACTACGAGCTGGAGCTGGGCTTCTTCGTGGGCCCCGGCAACGAGCTCGGCCGGCCGATCCCGATGGCCGACGCGGAGCGCCACTTGTTCGGAGTGTGTCTGGTGAACGACTGGTCTGCGCGAGACGTTCAGGCGTGGGAGTATCAGCCGCTGGGGCCGTTTCTGGCCAAGAACTTCGCCACGTCGATTTCACCCTGGATTGTGACCCTCGAAGCGCTGAGACCGTTCCGCACCGCCCCCCGACCTCGCGGGGCGAGCGATCCCGCTCCGCTCCCGTATCTCGACGATCCTCGGGATCGCGAGGCTGGCGCGATGGACGTCACGCTCGAAGTCTCGGTTGCGTCGGCGGCAATGCGCGAACGCGGCATGGCACCGATCCGGCTTAGCCGAGGGCGCTTCGCAGACCTGTACTGGACTCCGGGGCAGCTCGTCGCGCACCATGCGTCCAACGGGTGCAACCTCAACCCCGGGGACCTGCTGGCGAGCGGGACCGTGTCGGGGCCCGAGCCGGACTCATTGGGCTGTCTGCTCGAGCTGACGCACAGTGGCCGAACCCCAATTCGGCTGCCCACCGGCGAGGAGCGGGCGTTCCTGGAGGATGGTGATGAAGTGACCTTCCGCGGCTGGTGCGAGCGGGAAGGGGCAATACGGATAGGCTTGGGAGAATGCGTTGGGAGAGTGACGAGTGACCCGGTGACGAGTGACAAGTGACGAGCGACGCGTGAGCCACCGCGACACTCGTCAGTTGTCACTTGTCGCTTGTCACTCAGTAACGGACGCCGTCGTCGTCGCGACCGCCGTCGCTCCCTCCTCATCCGTCACCGTCCACGTCACCGTGTAGTTGCCCGCCGCCGTGTAGGTGTGGCTCACGAGGTGCGACGCCGAGCTGCCCATCGTGCCGGTATGACTCGATCCATCGCCGAAGTCCCAGGTGCCGACCCAGGCTCCCTCGGGATCGAAGGTGCCCGCCGGGTTGAAGTTCACCGGAACGCCGACGGTGGCATTGAAGGTCGGACGTGCGGGCGAGCTGAACACCGCCGACGGCGCCTGGTTGGTCGATCCGACCGGCAGATTCGCGCTCGTCACCGTGAACGTGACGGGCGCAGTCTCGTCGCCCTCGGCGATGGTTACCGCATGCGAGGCCGGGCTGGAAACCACGTCCAGCGACGCAGGCACGCCCAGCGTGATGGTGTATGGCGTGTCGTGCGGCGAGAGGAAGAGGACGCTTTCGCCGGTGGCAGGATCGAACGACTGGGTGATCGTCGATGTGCCGTGGACGGCGGTGGCATTGAAGTCGCCCAGGGTGACCTGGGTGCCCTCGACCACGGGCAGCGTGACATTCTGGCTTAGCTCCAGCCGTACCCGTACGCTGCCGCTGAAGGAGATGTCGCCCGCCGTGATCACCGGGCTCATCACCCATTGGGAGCTGCCGGCCGGCTTGCCGAAGCTCTGGGCCACATTCACGTCGAGCGCGATGACCTTCTGACCGCCGTCGACGGTCACGGGTCCGCCAGCGAAATCCACCTTGAGTCCCGACGAACCCCAGCTGGGTGTCTGCAGTGGGGCGTCGGGCGGCGCCAGCGCGGCCGGAACATCGAAGCCCTCGGTGGCGTAGACGCTGCCGTCAACGGCATCCTGCACATAGCCGCCACGGATCACGAACCGAATTGACTGATAGCTGCCGCCCGGTATCTCGACGTCCTGGACCAGCAGCAGCGCCTGATCCCCGAGCTCGCAAAGCTCCACCGTGATCGGATCCTCGCGCAGAGTTGTCTGGCCGCCCTCGCCCTGGAGATAGATCTCATCGATCGTGACCGCGGCTGCCTGGAACGGGCAGCTGCTCGCACCGACCGCGAAGCTGGGTGTGTACGTCCCGCCTGGCTTACCCGTCTCCGACAGCGTCGGGGCCGTCGAAGCGCGCCTCAGGACGAGGGTCATCTCGCCGCTGCTGCCTGGTCCGGCGCCGTCGGAACAAGCCGAAAGAACGGTGAGAGCCAGGGCTCCCACGATGCGAGTCGTGGTGGGCAACGTCATGTCAGCTCCGAGTGGAATCAGAACAGGGGTTTAGGCGGGCGCGACGGTGGCAAGAGCTGCACCACGGTGGGCGAAGCCTAATCCCAAGGCAAGGGGAGCGTAGTAGCAGGTATGACTCCTAGGAGCCTTGCGGCGGTTGTGGCATCGTGAAGTAGCGGGCACGCTTCGAGCAGAGGGCGGCGATCATGATGAAGCTGCTGTACCTGGCGGGCTCCGCCTACCTTGCGATCTGCATCGGAGTCCTCGTCCTGCCGGGGCGCCGGCCGCTCAGTCACGGAGGGGCCGCGTTCGCTGTCCCCGCTGGGTCCGGCGACGCCTGGTTCTCCAGCATCAAGCCGTTCTGCAACTCCGTCGAGGTGGGTTTCGCCCACCAGCGCTCCCCGGCTCCGGGCACGGCCGAAGGGGCGGGCTACAGTGCCGCCTGCTATGGCCTCGCGGGCAAGATCGATTCAGCCCGGGCGGTGATCGAACGACTGCCGGGACGCGATCGCGCGCTCGCCGCAGGGATCGTCTTTACCGTTGGCCACCCGGTGGCGGATGCCGGCGACGACAAGTCAGCCGGCCCGATGATGGCCCTGGTCATCGATTATCAGCCCGACAACTACATGGCGCTGTATCACGCCGGCATGTCGGAATACGTGCTGGGCCAGCCGGAGGCCGCGCGGACCCACCTGCGGCGTTTCCTCGAGCTCTACAGCCAAGCTGACGGCTGGCGCAGCAACGCTCTGGACGTTCTGTCGCGCCTCGACGGGAATCCGTGACCGCGCCGGCGTACGTGGCGCCGGGCGCCGTGCTCGCCGGCCGCTACGAGATCCTGGCCGAGATCGGGCGAGGTGGATATTCAATCGTATATCGGGCGCGCGACCGCGCGCTCGACTGCGCCGTCGCGCTCAAACTCCTGGTACCTCCCCCGGCCAGCGCGCGGGTCGCGCGGGAGCGTCTTCGCCGCGAAGTCCAGGCAGTTCGAGGGCTCGCCCACGCCCACATCGTGGGGGTGCACGATTTCCTCGATGACGGGGCGTGGAGCTTCGTGGTCATGGACCTGGTCGAGGGGCCGGATCTGGGCATTCGGCTCCGCGATCGGGGCCCGCTTCCACCCGGCGCAGTAGCCCGGATCGGCGCGGAGATCGCCGACGCGCTCGCGGCCGCGCACCGGTCCGGCATCCTCCATCGCGACGTCAAGCCGCAGAACATCCTGCTCGACCCCAACGGCAAGGCTCGGCTCACCGATTTCGGAGCCGCGCGGCTCGAAGGTCAGGCGACGATGACCCAAACCGGCGGACTCGTGGGCACGTTGGCCTACCTCGCGCCGGAAGTGATGGCGGGTGGCCGCGCCGACGCGCGGGCCGACGTCTATGCCCTGGGCATGACGCTGTACTTCGCTCTTACCGGCCAGCTGCCTCATCGCGCTTCTCCCCACCTGCCGCCCGACGCCGAGCCCGAGGGACATGCGCCGCGACGGGTGCGTCCCGAGCTGCCCGACTGGCTCGATGCGGTGGTCGCTCGCGCGACCCGCGCGGAACCGGCGCGGCGGTACCCCTCGGCGGCCGGGATGGCCGAGGCCCTGCGAGCGGAGTCCGCCACCGCAATCGAGCCCGCGAGACGCCCTCCCACGCTGGATTTCTGTCTCGTCTGCGGATCGGCGGCGGCCGCCGGGCTCACCCGGTGCCCCGATTGCAGCGGGGTTCCGGCGGGGCGTCCGGACACGCTCGTGTTCGTCGATCCACCGCCCGTGATCGGCGGACTCACGGCCGCCATCGACGCGCTCGCGTCGATGGCGGCGACCGTGCCGCATGCAGCCGACCTGGCGGCCGCCGCACGTGGCTCGCGCGCGCTGGTTCGGACGGCAGGGGGAACTGCCGATCAGGTCCTCGCTCGCTTTCGCGAGCGCGGCGTCCCGGTTCGCGCGGTCCGGCGCGGGCACGCCTGGTCGGCAGTGCCGCCCACGCTCTATGGGCTCGCGGGGTCGATCGGTATCGTCGGGATGTACGCTGGTACCAGCTCGGCGGCGCTGTGGACCGGCACGCCGCTGGTGGTTGGCGTCCTGCTGTTGGCGGCGCACCGCGTAGTGCAGCGGCCGGTGTTCGCCGCCCGGGTCCGGCGCCCCTCGCTGCCGCCCACCGTGGACCGCAAGGTGAGCGATACGTTGGGACGCTTACCCGCCGGCCCGGCCCGATCGCTTCTGCTCGATTTGGTGCGCCTGGCGGACGGTGTGCCGGACGCCTACGGCACGACCGAGCTGCTCGACCGCGCGGCCGACGGCGCGGCCGACCTCCAGCGGCTGGACGATGCGTTGAGCCTGATCGAGCGGCGGCGAGAAGCCTCCGACGGTGCGCCGGGGCCCTGGACGGACAGCATGAGCACGCTCGAGAAAAGCCGGGACCGGCTGATCCAGCGCCTGCTCGATGCGGTGACGCTGCTGGGCCGGCTCCAGGCCGGTGCAGCCGACGGCGGTGGCGAGGCGCTCGAGGCGATGGGCCGGGACCTGGCGCTCCGCGCGGAGGCGATGGAGGAGGTGGAAAAACTAGTCACGAGTGACAAGTGACGAGAGGATCACTTCAGGCGGTGCCCTAACCTGGTCAGCATTCGTCCCACCTCATCCGCCATCGCCAGCACTTCTGCCGCATCGCCCGCCGGGACCGCACCGATGCGCGCCCCGAGCAACAGCTGCGTCTCCAGTTCTCTGATCGAGCCCAGCGCGATGCTGACGTGGTATCTGAACTCGCCCCGACTAAGCCGCGCGACACCTTCCGCGATGTTCGATGGAGCGGACACCGCCGCCCGATTCACTTGTTCCGCCAGGCTGACCCATACAGAGGCGAGATTCTCCTCGTCAGGAGATGGACCCGCTCGGCGAGTTCCATGCATCGCAGCCAGACCACAAGATCTCGAACGACTGAACCTGAGGCGGCATCGCCCGAGTATCTACAGGCGTCGGGCGCCGGCGATACCTGTTCAACGCTTGCCGGCGCCCAATCACTCGTCACTCGTCACTCGGTTCACTCCTTCGCCACGACCCGATTCAGGATCCGCTGCGCATACTGCTTGTCCCACTCGGCGAGGTTCTCGCGCGCGGTCACCTCCACCTTCGTCGTCGTGGAGCTCTGACGCTGCACCGTGACGGTCACGTCGAGGTCGCCCTTGGCGCCCTTGAACTCCTGCTTATCGCCGCCGTCCTCGCTGCTGGTGGCGTTGATCGTAATGCCCTCCTCGCGAAGCACCGAGCGCACCCGGCCGGCCACGTCGGACGGTGACCCTTCGATTACCGACTCCGCCCCGCGTGTGGTCAGGTAGATCCCGGTGCCGGCGCCCGCCGCCGCGGCCGCGGCGACACATCCGGGCAGCGCGCCCGCCGCGAGCAGGGCGAGCAGCCACCGCGCCCGGAGATTCCTTGTGCCAGTCATAGTCCCTCCCAAGTACCGCCAGTGAAGCCACGCCGGATCGCATGGCGCCGTGAGCCTGCATGAGTTACGGCCGCCAGGCCCAGCTGTCGAGGATGGGGATCACATGCCGGCAGGGGACAGTCCCATGGTCGCCAGCAACTCGGCAAACCTCGGGTCGGGACGAATCGGATCGAAGATCGGTTCGACGCGGAGATAGGCCATCCAGCCCCGGCGCTCGGACCGGGCTCGCTCGATCCAGCGGAACGCCTCGTCGGTGTTTCCCAGTGCGATGTTGGCGGTGGCGAGCGCTACGGGCGACACGTACCGGCTCTGACTCTCGGCCTCGAGCTCCGTCAGGAGCCGCCGTGCTTCCGCCGTATGCCCGCCCGAGGCGAGCGCTCGCGCCAGCGCCCCGCGTGCGTAGGCCGATTCACCCGCACCCGCGATCGCCTCGCGGAACGCGGCAGCGGCCTCGTCGTGCCGGCCCTGGACGGTGAGGACCAAACCCAGGATTCGATGATTTTCCTCCGAGGTGGGATCCATGGCCAGCGCCCGCCGAAGCTGTTCCGCTGCGGCCTCGTAACGCCGGGCGTAGTAATTGAGCCAGCCGAGACTCCGGCGAATGGACACCGACGCGGGATCCAGCTCGGCGGCGGCCCGGGCCTCGGCCAGGGCGGCGTCCACCCGTCCCTGAGAGACCAGCAACCACGCATACCACTGCCGCGCCGTCGCGTAGCGTGGATTCAGCTCGATGGCGCGACGAAATCCGCGGCCGGCCGCCTCCCAGTCCCAGTCGTACAAGAAAGTGACCCAGGCAAGCGAGGTGTGGGCTTCGGCGAGTGTGTCGTCCAGGGCCAGCGCCTGTAGCGCGAGCTCGCGCGAGCGGGCCATGGCCTCGCCCACCGGCATGCCGCGGTAGTCCACGTGCAGCGCGTAACAGTCCGCCAGACCACTGTACGCGAGCGCATACCCCGGGTCTTCCGCGATGGCCGCCTCGAAATAGCCGATAGCCTCGTTGAGTCCTTCGGCCCGGCGCTTGTTCCAGCAATAGCGGCCCTTCAAATAGAGGTTGTACGCCGTCAGGTTCGCGGTATAGCGCCGCGGGGTAGGATCACCGAGCTCGCCGAGCAGCGTCCCGCGCAACGTCCGGACGATCGTTCCTGCGATTTCATCCTGCACCTCGAACACGTCGCCTGCATCGCGGTCGAACCGCTCGGACCACAGATGCCGCCCATCACCTACATCCGTGAGTCGTGCTGTCACTCGGAGCCGCGACCCCGAGCGGCGCACCGAGCCTTCGAGCACGACCGCCACGCCGAGAAGAGCGCCGAGGGTTCGCACGTCGGCTTCGCGGCGCTTGAGGGCGAACACCGAGGTTCGGGATGCCACCCGGAGGCCTTCGACCTTGGTGAGCGCGTCGATGAGCTCGTCGGTCATGCCGTCACTGAAATACTCGGTATCCGGGTCCGGGCTCGCGTTCACGAAGGGGAGCACCGCGATGGCGCGGCGATCGGCGGGGCGAGCGACCGGCTCGTGCGTCGGCGTGCTGATACCGGCGATGGCATCGTCCAACGCGCGCCCGAACTCGGCCGCGGTGGCGAAGCGATCGGCGGGATTCTTTGCCAGCGCCCGCGCGAGCGCCTGCTCGAGAGCCACCGGCGCCTCCCCCCGAAGCGCGCGCACCGGCTGGGCCTGCTCCACCACGTGGCGCGTCATGGTGACCCGGGCCGGCGAACCAGCGAACGGGGGCTGCCCCGCGAGCATCTCGTATACCACGCAGGCCAGGCTGTAGATGTCGGTGCGCCCGTCGATCTCCGCATCTGCGCTGGCCTGCTCCGGGCTCATATAGGCCGGCGTCCCGACGGCAAAGCCCGGCTCCGAGACCATGCGCTCGTCGCTCATCACGCTGGAGAGCGCCCGGGCAATGCCGAAGTCCGCGACGACCGCCTCACCCTCGTGCACCAAGATGTTCTCGGGCTTGATGTCGCGATGGAGCACCCCGCTCCGATGGGCGTAGTCCAGCGCCGAGGCGACCGCGCGGCCGAACCGCACCGCCTGCGCGACGGGCAAGCGTCGCTCGCGGTCCAGCTTGGCGCGAAGCGATTCGCAACCCAGATACGGCATCACGTAGTAGAGGAAACCGGCGGTCTGCCCTGAATCGTGGAGCGGCACGATCTGCGGGTGGACTAGGCGGGCCGAGATGCGGATTTCCCGCAGGAAGCGCTCGGGCACCGATCCGCCGGCGATTTCGGGCCGGAGCACCTTGATGGCAACCTGGCGGCCGTGCTTGAGGTCTTCCGCGATGTACACCGTCGCCATGCCGCCCCGGCCGAGCTCGCTGTCGAGCCGGTAACGCTCGGCGAGCGCAGCGCGGAGGCCATCGGGAACGGTCATGCGCGAGCGGATCTCGCGAAGTGGGGCATGAAACCTAACCCGCCCGGACGAGGTCAAGTTCCCCAAATGACGGTGCCCCGGCTCACCCCGGGGAAGTGGATCACGTCGCGGCACCGCCCCTCCCGGAAGCGCACTATTGCCCGCCTCGATTCAGGGGCTCACCTCCAAGGAGGAGACGATGGACAACAACGACACCCGCGGTGCCGAGCGCTCGATCCGCGGTAAGGCCAACAAGGTCAAGGGCCGTATGAAGGACGCCGCGGGCGCCCTGACCGGCGATCCGAACCTTCAAGCGGAAGGGAAATGGGACCAGGCCAAGGGCAACTTGCAGGACGCCCTGGGCAAAGCCGAGCGCAAGCTGGACGACGACGACCGGGACGATCTCGATCGGCCGTAATCGCGGCGTCCGCTGGCATCGAATCGCGAATGCACGCGAACGGACCAGTGGTCCGTTCGCGTGTTTTCGCGTACGTCCGAATGCCGGGCGGGGGTGGCTGCCCCGCGCGGGGTCACGCATTTTAGCGCGATGCTCGCGGCGGAAGAGGTCTCCAAGCGCTACGCCGACGTCGTGGCGCTGGACCGGGTGTCGGTCGCCGTCGACGACGGCGGCTGCCTTGCGCTGGTCGGCGAGAGCGGCGCCGGCAAGAGCACGCTGCTTCGCTGCTTCAACCGGCTGGTGGATCCCGACTCGGGGCGGATCACCGTGCACGGATCCGACGCGCGCGCGCTGGATCCGATCGCGCTCCGGCGCCGAACCGGCTACGTGGCGCAGGAGGGTGGCCTGCTCCCGCACTGGCGCGTCGGGCGGAACGTCGCGCTGGTGCCGTGGCTGCAGCATGAGCCACGAGCCAACGAACGGGCGGCCGAGGCGCTTGAGCTCGTGGGCCTCGATCCCGTCCGCTTCAGTGGCCGCAGGCCGGGCGAGCTATCCGGCGGCCAGCGCCAGCGCGCGGCGCTCGCGCGGGCTCTGGCCGGACGCCCTGACACCGTGTTGCTGGACGAGCCGTTCGGCGCGCTCGACGCGATTACTCGCGGGGAGCTGCGGGAGTCCTTCGCCGAGCTGCGGAGCCGGGTCCGTTTCACCTGCGTGCTGGTCACCCACGACCTTCACGAGGCGATCGCGCTCGCCACGCGAATCGCAGTGCTCCGGAACGGACTGGTAGAGCAGGACGCTACCCCCGCAGAGATGGTATCCGCACCCGCGACGGAATACGTCGAGACGCTGTTGTCGCGCGCGGGCGTTCGATGAGAGCGGCGCTGATCGCGCTGATGCTGCTCGCCGCGGGTCACGCGTCCCGGGCTCACGGGCAGGTCGTCGTCGGATCGAAGCCGTTCGGCGAGTCGTATCTTCTGGGTGAAATGATGGCGCAGACGCTCGAGGGTGCCGGCATCGCGGTCAAACGTCGGCTGGGGCTGGGTGCGACGGAGATTGCGTTCGAGGCGTTACGCACCGGCGCGATCGACCTCTATCCCGAGTACACCGGCACCGGCCTGGTGGCGATCCTGCACGACTCGTCGCGCGGGACTGCAGCGCAGACGTTCGACCGTGTTTCCCGCGAGTTCCAGGCGCGTTGGGGCGTCCGCTGGCTCCCGCCTCTCGGTTTCGAGAACACTTATGCGATCGCGGTGCAACGGGAAACCGCGCAGCGGCTCGCGCTCGCCACGCTGAGCGATCTCGCCCGGGCCGCGCCTCGGCTGAGGGCCGGGCTCACGCCCGATTTCATCGGACGACCCGACGGACTGCCCGGCCTCGCGCGGGCCTACGGGATTCGATTCGCCGCGGTCCGATCGCTGGTGCCGGCGGTGAAGTATCAGGCGCTCGCGGCGCGCGAAGTTGACGTGATCGACGGGTACTCCACTGACGGCTTCATCGCCCGCTACGATCTGGTGGTGCTGGTGGACGACCAGCGGTTCTTCCCGCCCTACCAGGCGGCCGCCCTAGTGGGACGCAGACTCACGCGGGAGCAGCCCCAAGCCGTTGTCGCCCTGATGGCGTTGAGCGGCCGGCTGGACGAGACCATCATGCGGCAGCTCAATCGTCGGGTTGAGGTAGACGGCGAGCCGGTGGCGCGGGTCGCCGCGGATGCACTGCGGGAGATGGGACTTGGCGTGAACCAGGCTCAACCGGTACGCAGGGACGGAGACCCACGGGCGCCATCGAGCGGGCGAGTCGACAGCGCCAGCCTGATCCGGCTCACGTTGCGCCACCTGTTTCTGGTAGTGCTGTCGCTGGGCTTGGCCATTTTGGTGGCGGTACCGGCAGGCCTGGTGCTCGAGCGCGCGCCACGGGGAGCGGAAGCGGCCATCCGGGCGGTGGGAATCATTCAGACGATCCCCGGCCTCGCCCTCGTCGCGTTCATGCTTCCTGTGCTCGGCATCGGCACGGCGCCGGCCGTGGCGGCGCTCTTTCTCTACTCCCTCTATCCGATCGTGCGGAACACCTACACCGGAGTCCGCGACGCCGACCGGCACGCCGTTGCGGCCGCACTCGCCGCAGGCATGACACCTGGACAAGTTCTCCGACACGTGCGGCTTCCGCTGGCGGCGCCGGTCATCATGGCGGGAGTGCGAACGGCAGGAGTGATCAACGTGGGAACCGCCACGCTGGCGGCGCTGATCGGGGCCGGCGGCCTGGGCGATCCAATCGTGGCCGGGCTCGCGCTGGCCGACACCCGAATGGTGCTCTCCGGTGCGGTACCCGCCGCCATTCTCGCGCTCCTGGTCGACACCGGTCTCGGCGCCGCCGAGCGCGTCGTTCGGCCGGACCTCTAGCGTCAGGCCACCGCTTCCACCGCCACCCGCCGCACCTCACGGCTCAGCTGCGCGCGCACTCTCGCGAGCAGCAACATGGCTACCACCGCCAGTCCCACCACGAGGCCCCACCACAGGCCGACGGCACCGAGCGACCGCTGGAAGCCGAGATAGAGGCTCACGGGAAAGCCCAGCAGCCAGAACCCGAGCACGGCAACGAGAAACGGGATCCGGGTATCGGCCAGCCCGCGGAGCAGGCCCAGCGACACCACCTGCAGGCCATCGAAGACCTGGAACGTACCGGCGATCGGGAGTAGTGATGCGGCGAGCGTGATCACGGCGGTGTCGCGAGTGTAGAGCCGCGCCAGTGACGTAGGAATCGCCAGCATCAGCAGCGCCGTGGTCATCATGAACGCGGCCCCCGAGACCAGCGCCGCCCGGGCCGCGCGTCGGGCACCGGGCATGTCGCCGCGGCCGACGGCGTGCCCCACCAGCACCGCCACAGCCCCCGACACGCCCAACGGCACCATGAAGGCGAGGGAAGCGAGATTGATCGCCACCTGATGGGCGGCGATGGCGGTCGGGCCCAGTCCACCCATGAGGAGCGCGACGGTCCCGAACACGCCGTACTCCATCATGTGCTGCAGCCCGATGGGCGAACCGATCGCCAGCATGCGGGAGAGTGGCAGCCACTGCCAGACCTCGCGGCAGACCGGAACGAGATGCGGACGCAGCTCGCCCCACGCGAGCCCGACGAGTGCGAACATCATAAGCCACCGGCTGATGGTCGTGGCCCCAGCCGAGCCAGCGATGCCCATCTGGGGTGCCCCGAGGTGACCGTAGATGAGCACCCAGTTCAGAAAAGCGTTGGCGACGTTTGCGCCGACGATCGTGATCACGATCGGGCGCATGAGACCGCGCGCCTGGAGGGTTTGACGGAGAACGATGAACGCGTAAAACGGCAGGACGCCGGGAACGAGCGCCCTGCAGTACACCGCTGCGCCCTTGGCCAGTACGTCGGGCTGGCGCAGAAAGCGGAGCACCGGCTCAGCGAGCAACAGCAAGTACGAGCAGGGTATGCTGAGCGCGACGGCAAGCACGAGGCCGCGCTGCACCGCTCTGGCGATGGCGGGCTCGTCTCCGGCGCCGACCGCCTGCGCAACGAGCGGATCGAGCGCCATCAAAACCCCGATCCCGAACACGCCCACGCCGAAGAAGTAGACGTTGCCCAGCGCGACCGCGCCCAATGCCTCCGCCGAGACGTGCCCCACCATGATGGAGTCCACCACACCCATGAGGTAGAGGCCGACCTGTACTACGACGACGGGAAAAGCCAGCCTGAGGAGGGCGGTGAGCTCCGCGCGCTCGGGAAGAAGGGTCGTCACCTAGGGGTAAGGACGGTAAGAACGGTAGGGGTCTGGGAAAAGACAAAAGGTACCAAAGGCCTTTGCCCTTGGCACCTTTCATCTTTTCACCAGAACTCTACCGCCTCTGCCGTCTTTACCGCCCTTACCGTGTACTAGTTTGAATCCGGTTCACTGGGCTTTTGTACATCCACGTCCGGCACGTTCACTTCCACCTTCTTCTTCTTCACGTCCACGTCCGGCACGTTGAGGGTGTCCTTCTTCATGCCGACATCCACGTCGGGCGTCCGGACCGTATCGGTCTCGGTGCCGATCACCGGCTTCTCCACTTCATATTCCCGATCGCCCGTTTTCTGGCAGCCGGCTACCGCGACAAGCGCGGCAAGCCCGGCGACTGTGAGCATGCGCACGTTCCGCCTCCTGGTCTGCGTCACTTGGTTCGTCCAGCGCTCTCTCCGCGAACCGGGCCAATTTCGCAGGGTCTGGATACCCGGCCCGTGCGCCAGGTCACCGGCCGTTGTCGGCCAGGACCGCCATCGCCGCATTCCGGCCATTCACCCCGATGACGCTGCCGCCGGGGTGGGTGGCGGCCCCGCAGAGATACACGCCGGGCATCGACGTCCGCGCGCTCAGCCTGCGGTCCCACATGTACGGTGGCAGAATCTCGCCCTGAAAGATGTGGCCGCCGGTGAGGCCCACCCGGCGCTCCACATCGGGTGGGCCCAACACTTCCCGGTCGATCACGGCGTCAGGAAGGTTGGTGCAGAACCGTGCGATCGACCGAATGACGACGTCGCCGGCCTCCTCCCGGCGGGAATCCCAGCTTCCCTCACGGAAGGCGTACGGCACGTATTGGGCGAACACGCTCATCGTATGTACACCAGGAGGTGCCACGCTTCGATCGTACACGGTCTGGAGGTATAGCTCGGCCCAGATCCGCTCCGGCAAATCGCCCCGGCGCGCCGCGGCGTGGGATTCTCGCCATTCGGCCTTGCTGAGCGGCGTGTTCACCTGACTGGTGTGATGTGGCTCGGACGTACCCGGCCGGGCGCGGAAGTTCGGCAGCTCGCGGAGCGTCAGGTTCACCTTCACCGTGACGCCCCGGATCGGAATGCGCTCTACCCGAGCCCGCCAGGCCGGGTCGGCGTTCGGGCCCAGGAGCTCGAGCGTGACCCGGGGATCCGCGTTGGACACGACCGAGCGGGCACGAATGCGCTCTCCGCCACTAAGGACTACGCCCTCGGCGGGAATGATCTGGGCCACGGGGACACCGGCCGCGACGACCGCGCCCGCGTCCCGGGCCGCGTCGCAAAGCAGGAAGGACACGATTCCCATTCCGCCCTCGACGTATCCCCAGGTGCCCGGCTGACCGTCCATTCGTCCCGAGCCATGGTGGAACCAGACCGAGGCGGTGCCGGGATCGTGCGGGCTCGCATCGGTTCCGATCACGCCCTGCCCCAGGTAGGCAAGCTGCAGGCGTTCGTCCTCGATGAACCGCTCCACGCATTGCACCATCGACCAATCGAAGAGCAGCGCCTTGGCGTCGGCGTCGCCGCGCAGGCGATGCTCGAGCTGTTCGCGGGTGGGGGCGTCGCCCACCCACAGGTCTCCGTCTCCCTCCGGTCGGAGTGCGTCCCTGAGCCTGCTCTTGAGCGCACCCATGGCTCGCCACCCGCTGAGATCCCTCGGCGCGAAAGCCCGCACTTCCGCTTCGCATCGAGCGTGGTCGTTCCAGAGCTGGATGCTGGAGCCGTCCTCGAACGGCACGAATAGCCCGCCCACCGCCGGATGCCACCGGAACCCACGGCCCGGGAGATCGAGCTCGCGCATGACCAGGGGATGGAGCAAACCGACGACATATGCGCAGGGCGACATCCGCACGCCGGGCCAGGGCTCCTCCAGCGTACAGGCGCCACCGATGCGCTCCCGCGCTTCCAGCACGAGCACCGAGCGTCCGGCCCGTGCCAGGTACGCGGCGCACGTCAGGCCGTTGTGTCCCGCGCCGACGACGATGACGTCCCAGCGCCTCGCGGACAGCGCCGCAACGGGCTCGGGGAGCCCCACCCGGCCGAGCACCGAGACCGCCGACCGGGCGGTCACGGCCGCGCTCTCCCACTCGTCGCGCTCATCGCCGGCCGCGGCGCGTGACGACGCCGATGAGGCGGCGAGGCGCGAAGCGAATGAGCTGAACCAGTAGGCGATAGCGCCAATCGGGGATACACACCACCGGACCACGCCGGTCCAGAGCGCGGAGGGAACAGTCCACCACGTACTCGGCACTGCGCCACATCGGCCGCCGGTGCAGCCGGGCGGCGTCGAGTCCCATGCGATCGTGGAACTCCGTGCGGGTGAACCCGGGACACAGCGCCTGCACCTGCACGCCGGCCTCGCCCACCTCGCCCGCGAGCCCTTCACTGAAAACGGTCAGATACGCCTTGGTGGCCGAGTAGTTGGCGTTTCCCGGCGCGTAGATGAACGAGGCCACCGACGACACGTTCACGATGGCGCCTGCGCGGCGGGCGAGCATTCCGGGGAGCGCGGCCTGAATTAGACGCATCGGTGCGAGCGTGTGCAGATGCAGCATGGCCGCCTGCGGCGCGGGATCGCTGTCGGCGAGCTTACCCTCGATGCCGAATCCGGCGTTGTTGATCAGGTACGCGAGCGGCGGTCCGCTTCGAATTCGCGCATCCAGCCGGTCGATCTCATCGTCGCGGGAAAGATCCGCTGGAAACGGCTCAGCGTGAATGCCATGCCGGTCGGCGAGCTCGCGGGCCACCTTTGCCAGCCGGGCGGCATCGCGCGAAACCAGAAGCAAGTCGTGCTCCCGCGCCGCGAGACGGTCCGCGAACACGTTCCCGATGCCGGCGGTGGCGCCGGTGACCAGCGCGAGCGGACGCATCGCCCGAATTTGGAACCCCCCGTCTTACTGCGGCAAGCTTGGCGCGCCCTCGGCAATCCGGGCCGCCGGGAGTGCAAACTGCGGTAGCTCTCGCGCGAACTTCAGCACTCTGCCGCAACTCTATCCCACCGGGCGGCACTGTCCAATCTCTGGTCGCCTGCCAACCAGATCGACCGAGGGGTTATCCCCCAAGCCGCGCGGCAGGCTGAGCTTTGGGACCCCGGCCGGCCGGGCGGTCGAGCGGGGCGCGCCCGGTGTGGCCGACCGGACTGTCAACGACCGTGACGTGCAAATCTCTGCACTTCGTTGCAGCACGGTTTTCGCTACCGGAGCGCGCAGGGGGTCTATATGTATCGCATCGAGTTGGGTCCCGACGACATCGGCGTGTTCCGCAGCATCGAAGAGATGGCGACCGCGATCAAGACCGGCGTCATCACCTCGAAGGCGCGGATCTACCACTCGGCGAGCGACAAGTGGCTGCCGATCGA
>DASSUE010000152.1:0-12372 GCA_035707305.1 Gemmatimonadales bacterium | reverse complement strand
CATCGCCGAGGGCCATGGGGTGACCTTCGCCGGCGGGCTCGCGGCGGAAGGGCTCCGGCCGATCGTGGCGATCTACAGCACGTTTCTCCAGCGGGCCTACGACAACGTCATCCACGACATCGCCGTGCAGCAGCTCCCGGTGATCTTCTGCATGGATCGAGCGGGCCTGGTCGGTGAAGACGGTCAGACGCACATGGGGTTGTACGACATCGCCTACATGCTGGCCGTGCCCGGGATGACGGTCACCGCTCCCAAGGACGGCAACGAGTTGATCGGACTGCTGAAGACCGCGCTGTCCCATACCCGCGGCCCGTTTTGCACCCGCTATCCGCGGGACAAGGCGCCGGCCGATCCGAAGCCTCCGGCCGACGTGCCGGCAGTGCCGTACGGAAGCTGGGAGCGGCTGCGGGCCGGCAGCGACGTGGCGATTCTTGCGGTCGGAGCCACCGTGTTGCCGGCGCTGCGCGCTGCCGACCGGCTTCAGACCGAGGGCGTTGACTGCGAGGTCGTCAACTGCAGGTTCCTCAAACCACTCGACACCGCGATGCTCGAGGGCTTGGCGCAGCGACATCGGGTCTTGGTGACGGTGGAGGAAGGAACGGTGGTGAACGGGTTCGGCGCCTACCTGGCCGAAACGCTGCAGACGACTCGGCCCGAGGTCCGCGTGGTGGCGCTCGGCGTGCCCGACCGCCTGATCGAACAGGCGCCGCGCGCCGAGCAGCTCGAGACGTTCGGGCTCACGGCCGAGGGGATCGCCCGCCGAATCGCCGCCCTTCACCGCGAGGAAAGCTTCGAGACGACATGAACGTCGGTGTCGTCGGCAATCCTCGGTACGCCGACCTCGGCGACGTGCTGGAGCACGTCGCCCGCGAAGCTCCCGCACGCGGGATCACACTGTACACCGAAGCCCGGCTTGCGCGCTTCTGGCCGGGCCCCGTTGCCCACATCGAAGACCTTCCACTGGAAGAGAAGCTCGACGCGTTGATCACGTTCGGTGGTGACGGGACGCTGCTCCGCGGCGCCCGCGTCATTGCCAACCGCGGGACACCGATTCTCGGCGTCAACCTGGGTCGGGTCGGGTTTCTCACGACAGCGACGCTCGAGACCCTCGACCAGGCGCTGACCGCGCTCGTGACCGGCGACTACAACGTCGAGCCACGCCAGGCTCTCACGGCTTCCATCATCACAGCGCAGGGCCGCGTGCGAGCGACCCAGAGTGCGGTCAACGACGTCGTCATCCACAAGGGCGGTGTGGCGCGCCTCATTCGGGTCCACGTCCACATCGAGGGATCGAACGTCGGGCCGTACAGCGCCGACGGCATCGTTGTGGCCACGCCGACGGGGTCCACGGCCTACAATCTCAGCGCGGGCGGACCGATCCTCGTCCCCGGCGTCGAGGCGATCGTCATCACGCCCATCTGCGCGCATACGCTGGCGATTCGGCCGCTGGTAGTCCCCGCGACCTTCAGCATCGTCATCGCCCCGATCGAGGGCTGGGACGAAGATCTCCTGGTGTCGTTCGATGGGCAGACCGGAAGCACGCTCGGGCCGGGAGAATCGATGCGGGTCCAGCGGGCTGCCGAGCCGGTCTGCCTGGTCCGGCTCGCCGACGACGTCTTCTTCGACCGCATGCGCCAGAAGCTCCACTGGGGCGACCTGTCGGAGCGGCATCGCGTCAAATGATCACGGAACTCCGGGTCCGCGACCTCGCGACCATCGCGGACGTCACGCTGGAGCTTGGCCGGGGCCTGAACGTCCTGACGGGTGAGACCGGCGCCGGAAAGTCGATGCTCGTGGACGCACTCGCCCTGCTGCTCGGCGAACGCGCGGACAGCTCCGCGGTCCGGCCGGGCGCGGCCAAGACCGTGGTCGAAGGAGCGTTCGAATCGCTCGACTCGGCCACACGGCTCGGCGTCGAGCGATTGGGACTCGATGTGGACGATGAACGCCTGGTCATCCGCCGCGAGATCTCAGCGGAGGGTCGGTCGCGCGCCTGGGTCAATGGAAGCCCGACCACCGCTTCGGTGCTATCGGAACTCGGTGGGTTACTAGTGGATCTCCATGGCCAGCACGAGACCCAGTCCCTGCTGCATGCCGACGCCCAGCGGGATATCCTCGATTCGTTTTCGCAGGCCGGCGGCGATCGGGCCGCGGTGCTCGAGGCGCACGCCGCGTTGGCCCAGATCAGCGCCGAGGAGTCCGCGCTCGCCGCGAGGCGGGACGAGGTGCGTCGGCGGGCGGATTACATCCGGCACGTGGTGGCGGAGATCGATCGCGCCCGTCTCACGCTGGGGGAGGACGAATCGCTCGCGGTCGAGGCGCGGCGGCTGAGCCAGGCGACGACCCTGGTCGAGCACGCCCGACGGATCGCCCAGGCGTTGGATGCCGGCGAGGGCAGCGCGCTCGCCGCTCTGGCAGCGGCGGACCGCGCTTTCGGGACGCTGGAAAAGTCCGATCCCGACGTCGCCTCGTGGCGGGAGCTGCTCGATACCGCCTACGCGAACGTCACCGAGCTGGCCCGCCTGGCAGAGACCTACGCCGGCTCGGTACAGGAGGATCCTGCCCGACTGGCCGAGGTCGAGCGGCGGCGGGATGTCATCCAGCGGCTGGCTCACAAGCATGGCGGCGGGATCGCGGAGATCCTCGAGGTCCGCCGGCACGCGGCCGACGAGCTGGACCTGCTGGATACGGCCGATGTGGACCTTCGTGCGATGGCGGCTCGGCGGGCCGCCGCACAGGCGGCGCTCGTTGCGGCCGCATCCGGGTTGAGCGGAAAGCGGCGCGCTGGGGCCGAACGCTTGGCCAGCGCCGTGAACCGGCTCCTGCCTCGCCTTGGCCTTTCCGGCGGACGGATGTCAGTGGAGTGCGCGCTCCTCAGCGAGCCCGGACGCTACGGTGCGGAGTCGGTCGCGTTTCTGGTGCGGCTCAATCAGGGGATGGAGCCCAGGCTGCTCGCGAAGTCGGCGTCAGGGGGCGAGCTGTCGCGCATCATGCTGGCGCTCAAGGTCGTGCTTGCCGCGCACGATGCCATCGCCACCCTGGTGTTCGACGAGGTGGACCAGGGCATCGGGGGTGAGATCGGCGCCCAGGTCGGCGAGGCGCTGGCCGAGGTCGCGTCCCGCCGCCAGGTGCTCGTCATCACCCATCTCCCGCAGATCGCCGCGCGGGCGGACCGCCACCTCGTCGTGTCGAAGGAGTCGCGCCGGGGTGTGGCGACCAGCGGAGTGCGCCTGGTGCACGGCGAAGACCGAGTGGACGAGGTCGCGCGGATGCTTGGCGACACCTCCGGCGATGCGGCGCGCCGGCACGCCGCGTCATTGCTGGGGCGCTAGCGGGCCGTAGCGTCGCCGCCCCAAACCCTCACGTAGATCCGCAGGTCCGCCCGGACCCGACTCACTTTCGGGACCCGGCCCCCGCTGGCATCCACCACCCGCTCGTACGCCCAGCTCGCCTCGAGCGGAAGGCCGCGCCCGTCGGGGCCGCGGACCCCCGCGGCGGCGTAGGTCACTCCGGCGCGAAAGATCATGGCGCTCATCCGGCTGTTTCGCGCCAGCACGGCCGCCGGAATTCCCGGGATCGAATCCGCCCCCGTCGCATAGACGACGGTGCCCTCGGCGCGGCGCCAGTAGGCGAGGCCGGCCGTGATCGCGATCGGTGGCGTGAGGCGGAGGAACGGCTGCGCGCTAGCGAAGACGAGATCGCCCGGTTCGGCGTGCACCGTCCGGAGCGCGGTCGACGGCGCGTAGGGCTGGGCCGGTGAAGTCACCCGCGCCACATAGTCGGCCCCGAAGCTGCGCTCATAGCTGCCGATAAGGCGGGCTCCCAGCCGTCCTAGGCCGACGTCGGTCGTGAGGGTGAGCTCCGCTGCCGCGTGACCGGTGCCGGTTCCCAGGTCCAGAAACCGGATGGCCCGCTCGCGAAACCCGGTGGGGAACCGCGCGGTGGCGGTAATCGCGGCGCGAATTCCAGTGCCGCGGGCATCGTATCGCCAGCCGTCCAGCAGTGTGAAGGTGACGCCGGCCTCCGCGTCACCCCGCTGGGAGAAGCGCGCTTCGTCCAGCCGGCCTCGGATGGTGCCGCCGTCGGATGTCAGAAACCCGGTCAGCTCGTCCTGGCTCACACGCTGTTCCGGCAGGGCGGGGAGAAGATCGAATCCCGGTACCCCAAGCTGGCCGCTCAGCGTGGCCTGCAAGCCCTGGATGCGCGCCGTGACGGCCACCCCCGCCGCACTTCCCGACGTGGGAAGAAACGGCGATGCGGTCGCGGGGTCGATCAGGAGGCCGCCGAGATCCGCGCGCAGATCCAGGCCGTCCGCAAGGGTGGCCTCGGCCAACGCGCGCTGCGCCGGGTCGCCGTCGTAGGCGCCAGCCGACAGTCGCTGCTGCAGTTGGACCAGCGCGGCGTCGAACCCGGCGAGAAACGCCTGCGTCTGCGAGGTACCCGCACTGCCGCCGAGCAGGGGATCCGCCGGGTTCACGCCGGTGTTCCCGGCGGTGGAGTCAAACGGCGTCGCCAGGGTGAGCCGCGTGCGCATAACGGGAAGGCGACCGAAGAGCGTGGCTCGTGAGGTGAGGCCGACTGCGACCCCAATGATGCCCACGGTACGGCTGGCGTCGGCGGTCACCGGAAAGGCGCCGAGATTGAGTCGCGCGGCGGGGTCGCCGGTGATTCGGGCCAGCCGCGCGTCGGCGTCGGACAGGAACGGGATGCGATCGCTGCCGAGGGCCGGACTCGCGAGATCGCCTCCAAGCTCGCCCTTGACGCCGTCCAAGTACTGCTCGTCGTATCCGTCGAGCACGCCGGTCAGCTCCACACGCACGAGGCCGCCCGGCACGCCCACAGGCGCGAGCTGCGCAGCCGCAGGGACGGCGACGCTGAGCATCGCGGCGACGAGCGGCAGCCGCACTCCGGTGTTCAGCTGTGCCTGAGCTTCACTTGGATGACGCCGGCCGAAAACCGAGACCCGTACTGCTGCTGCGCGTCGGATCCGTTCAGGTAGCGAATCTCTTCGATGTCATTGCACTGGAGGCGCTGGAGCTCTTCCGGGCCGCCGATCTCGGTCCCGTCGACAAAGACTACAAGCTTGGTGGACGCCGCCGGCAACCCGCCCGCTGAGGGGCCGACCGGAGTGTCGGTGCTGCCCGTCCTGCCGTGCACGGTAATACGCCGGGAACCGGCACGCAGCCAGTCCGACCGCAGCCGCTGCACCGCATCATACGCCGAGATCACGCCGATCTCGGCGATTTCGGCGGCCGTAATCAACTTCCGGTCGTTGTTCACCTTTGTCTGTTGGGCGCCACCGGGTATGGCAAACGTTGCGACCGCGAGCGTGGCGAGCACGAGGGAGGGGTACTTCATGGGGGATCTCGACTGAGGTTGCCGAAGTATACCGCTGCGTCACGGTATATTCACGGATCGCTCGGGTGGCGAAACCGGTAAACGCGAGGGACTTAAAATCCCTTGGGCCTAGGCCCTTGAGAGTTCGAGCCTCTCCCCGAGCACTCGCCCCTGCAAGAAGTTAGACGTCGGACGTTGCAAATCGGTCACATCCCGGTCGCCCGACAGCTCCCCGAGTGGCCACGGGGCGGCTCAGCGACGCAGGAAGGAAACGGCCACCACCACCGCAACCACCACCAGTACAACCGCGAAGCCGAAGATGATGTTCGAGGTCCAGTCCGGCATGAGGCACGCTCCCCAGATGATTGGGGTGAACCTCGCGTTCAGCCCGGGAAGGCACTGTGACCATCCGCACCTACGTTTAGGTCAGGGGTGTGATCTCAATCGTCGCCACCGCCAGTACGGATACACCAGGAGCCCGATCGTCAGGATTACGGCACCCTTCGCCGCATTGCCGGGTCCCGTGCCGATGATCCCCAGCAGCACCAGCGCCGCTGCGACTACAAAGAATGCGGGAACCACGGGGTAGCCCGGGACTCGAAACACGAGCGGTGCGCCATCGGATCGGGTCAGCCCTTCGCGGCGGCGCAACCTGAATAGTGCCGCACCCGTCAGACCGAAGAAGATCCAATCACCGAACACCGTGTAGTCGACCAATTGGGCGAACGTTCCCGACAGCATCAGCACGATTGCCCAGCCGGCGAAGACCATGATCGCCGGCGTCGGCGTGCGATACCGCCGGTGGAGCCGCGCGAGCGGAGCAAAGAACATCCCGTCCGCTGCCATCGTTTGGACCAGCCGCGGGGTGACGAGGAGATTCAGGTTCAGGAACCCGAATGTGGAGACCGCGATGCCTGCGGCAATGAGCTTTTCGCCCGGAAGGCCCAACGCCGCGCGCATCGCGTCAGCTGCCGGTGCCGTGCTGGTCGCAAGGCCGCGAACCCCGAGCGCGCGAGCGTAGCCCATGTTCGCGAGGAGGTACACGACGATCACCCCAGTCACACCAAGGAGCAGCGCGCGGGGCAGAGTACGTGGGGCGTCGACGATTTCCTCGGCGATCATGTTGGTCTGTTGCCAGCCGCCATAGGTGAAGAGCACCGGCACGAGCGCCGCGCCAAGGAGCACCACGGCGGGCGCCGACGGCATGTGAACCCGCGCGGCCATCGTGTCGCCAGCTTCCGCCGAGGGAGCGGGGAGGCTCAGGCAGACAGCGATGAGGAGAGCAATGGCGCCCAGCTTGAGTACCGTTGCCACGTTGCCCGTGATCGCCGCCGTGTGCACCCCGACATAGTTCACGCCGGCCAGGAGCACGATCGCCGCTATCGCGATCGGGAGCTCGGCGCCACGGGGGAGCCCACCCAACGCGCCGGCGTAGCTGGCAAACGTCAGCGCGACGGCCGCCGTGCCGCCGGACTGGATCACGAGGAGTTCTGCCCAGCCATACAGGAACGCAGGCAGCGGGCCGAATGCGTCGCGCAAATAGATGTATGAGCCGCCCGCGAGCGGGCGGCGCTCGGCGAGCTCTGCGTAGCAGAAGGCACCCGCAAGCGCGACCGTCCCACCCAGAGCCCACGCCAGGAGAACGAGCTCGAGCGTTCCGGTGCGCTCCGCGACCACCGCGGGGGTGCGGAAAATCCCGCCCCCGATGATGCCTCCCATGACCGCCATTGTCGCCGAGAACAGGCCCAGACGTCGGGCGTACGTCACCGGCGGCGTGCGGCCCGGCTCAGTAGTCGTAGATGTGATCCACCGCGAGCCCGGCCCGCGAGTCGAGACTACGCAGGGTGGGGAGCAGGTACTTCACCGGCACCCGCATCGCGACCCGCTTTCGGGTCGAATCGATGACGATCGGCAGGGCGTATACCGGGATCGCCGGCGCCCCACGGTACCACCACCGCCGCGGAGCCACACCGGTCAGGAAAACATCGTCGTTGCCGGCGACTTCGGTGATCGAGATGGCCGCCCCCGACCGGGCGAGCTCGCCCATCGTGTCACGGAACCCATCGTAGCGCGGGACCGATACCAGGGTATGGATGCTGTCGAGCGTCTCCACTTTCTCAACCGCAGGGTAGCGCCGGGTGAGCGAGTCGCTCCATCCCGACACGACCATCAGGATGCGTTGGTCCTCCGGCACGTAGGCCGCCCGGGTGGCCAGCTCGATCGCAGTCGCGTACAGCGCCTTGATAGCGTACTCCGCCGACAGGATGGCCTTTCGCTCCCAGGACCGGACCGGATGCTCGCCCCACAGCGGCAGGTCGGTCCACAACGCGCTGAGCTTGGGCGCAAAGCGGTACTCGTACCATGGCTTGAGGTGGATGAAGCGGCCGTAGTCGGCCGCGACGGTGTACGCGAACCGGTCCTCGTCCGACAACGCGCCACCGGTGGTCCACCCCGTGAGCCGCCCGATCGTGTTCTCGTATAGGCCCTTGAGCGCCAGCTCCACCGAATAGCTCGTCCCGATGACCCAGAGCATCGCCTGGTATCCCCAGTTGAACGGATACTCCCGGTGGGTGAGCACGTTCGCCTCGCGGTACTGCACCCAGTACTGCCCGATCGCGGACAGATACGGGAAATCGGTCGGCAGCCGGTCGCGGATGTAGTGGGCGTACTCTTCGGAGCTATAGACGATGTACCACTCAGGATGGGTCAGGAATGTCTGGCCCTCATCCCGCCGATAACCGGCGCGTCGGTCCAGGCGCACCCGGACGCTGTCGCCGAGCGGCTCGTCGGCCGGATTTCGGGCGGCGGTGTAGTAGCGATCCCAGAGCCGGTTTCGGAACTTGTTGGCGGGGTCGAGCCGCTGCTTGAGCGCGAAGAACTCCGGCGACCGCGGATACGCCCGAAGAAACTGCGCCGGCGTCGCGTGCGGCTGATACGGCAGATAGTACGACCCGTCCGACGCGATCGCGGCGTCCACCAGCTCCCGGGTCCAGCGGCCCACCTGTTCTCGGGCGGCGGCGCTGGTGCCCTGCTTGTAGTAGATGACGAAGGCGAAGACTTCGCGGCGCGCCCAGGCCAGCAGCGAGCCCGGGTCGGGCTTCGCGTGCCGGATCGAGATGTTGATCACGTTGACCTCGTGCCGCCGGAGGATCTCCCGGAGCCGAGACACGAAACCGTCGAACTGCTCGACCGGGACGAAGTACTCCTGCAACACGTAGGTCGTCCGCTCGCGCGAAGCCGGCTCGAGCTCCGCCACGTCGTAGCTGGCTTCGTAGTTGCGCCAGGTTACCTGGGTGCCCCGGAACAGCAGCGGATCCACCACGTGCTTCCGGATGGCCTTCCCGCCCGGCATCTCGGAGATCATCCAGTACACGGCCCGGTTCAGCCGGTAGGATCGGTTGCGCGGGATGAGACGATCGCTGATGGTGACACCTGCGTCCGAGCGGAAATAGGTCACCGCGTTTACCGTCGTGTACTCGTCGGGGTAGATGTCGGCGTTGTGGAAGACGCCATCCGGCGCGTCGCGCACCTGTTTCATGAACCACGCCCGATACTGCGAGATCGGCATCCGCCGGTGGTGGCGCTCCACCGCCACGTTCTCGGCCAGCTCGAGCGTGGCCTCCACGATCACTCCCAGCCCGCCGTATCCCCCGATCACGCCGTAGAAGACCTCGGGGTTGCTCGTGGGGCTCGCCTCGACCAGCGACCCGTCCGCGAGTACGACCCGGAGCGATCGCACCGAGAGGATGACCGGGCCGAGGCCGACGTAGCGGCCGTGGACGTTGACCGACAGCGACCCGCCGACGGTGAAGTTGGCGTACGTCTGCATGATCTGCACTGACAGACCGTGCGGGTCGATGTGTTCCTGAATCTGCCGCCAGCGGGTGCCGGCCTGTACGGTGATGAGCTTGTCGGCGGCGGAGAAAGCCAGGATGCGATCGAAGCGCCTGAGATCGAGGTGCAGGGCGGCGTCGGTCGCGGTTTGGCCCCCCATGCTGTACCTTCCGCCGCCGACGCTGATCGGGCCCGGATGGTCGCGCACCGCGGCGACGATTTCGGCGGTGGTGGTGGGGGTGAGCACCCGCGCCACTGCGGTCGGATTGAGGGTGGTGACGTCGTTCACCACCGGCGGCCCCGCGGGGCGCTCGATCGGTGTCCGGTACATGCCCCAGGCGGCAAGGAGAGCAGTCGCCGCCAGCACCAGGAGCAGCAGCTTCCCCAGCAGTTTTGCCCCGCGGCCAAGCCGTCGGATCGCGCCGAGTGGTCGCATGGTGTCGTCCGGGCCGGTCGCCGTCCTTCGCCCGGAGATCCCGATGGTAAGACGGCTGACGCTGGCGTTTGCTGTGTTGTTCGCGTTCGTGGTCGCGAGCGGGTACGTACCCGGCTTTTACACGGTCGAGGATGGCGAACGGGTGCAGTGGGGCCTGTTCCGGCTCAGCCTCCTCGACGACATCACGCACGGCGTGACTGCGCTCGCGGCCCTGATTGCGGGCGCGACGTCACGGCAGCTCTCGCTCCTCTTTCTCACCGCGTTCGGCTTCTACTATGCGCTCGACGCGATCTTCTTTCTGACTTACGGATTGTTCAACGAGAAGCCGTGGCTCGACGACGTGCTGCTCAACCTGCCGCACGTCCTCATTTCGAGCGCGATGCTCTGGATCGTGTACCGGCTCGCTCTGGTGCGCGACTGATCCCGCGCCCGGTCAGGCCGGCCCCGCGCCGTTCTCCAGCTCCGTGACCCGCTCGACGATCCGACCGACCAGGCCGTACCGAACTGCGGCAGTCGCGTCGAGCCAGAAGTTTCGGTGCGTGTCTTCTTCGATGCGCTCGAGTGGCTGCCCGGTCTCTCGCGCGAAGATCCGGTTGAGCCGGTCCCGCATGCGGAGGATTTCCTTCGCCTCGATCTCGATGTCGCTCGCGGTCCCCCCGGCGCCTCCCGCGGGCTGGTGGAGCAGGAACCGGGTGTTGGGAAGGCAGAATCGCTGCTCCCGGGGAGCGGCGACGTAGATCAACGCGCCCGCGCTCGCCACCCAGCCGGTGCCGACCATCCGAACCCGCGGCTTGATGAACCGGATGACGTCGTGGATCGTGTCGCCGGCCTCGACGTGCCCGCCCTGGGAGTTGACGTAGATGGTGATGTCGTCGCTCGAGTCCGCGGCCATCGCGAGCAGCTGCCCCATCACGCTCGCCGCCAGCCGCTGGGTGATTTCGCCGCTGATGATGATGGTGCGAGCCTTGAGCAACCGCTCGCCCAAGACATCGGGTGACATGGTGGCGCGAGACGTTTCGTCGCCCCGCTCTCGCTGCTGCCGCATCGCTGCTCCGGGGAGGAAGACGTGCTGCGAATGTAAACCGGCGGCGCGTGGTTCGCCCGCTCGGCTCCGGGCCCACCGTGATCCGTAACCGTTCCGCAGCGTCCCGGGCGCTCCTACCTTGAGGCATGACAACCTGCCCACCCCGGCCGTGACCCGGGTCTGGCCCGGCTCCAGCGCCGTGCTCGGCGCCCATTGGGACGGCGAGGGGACCAACTTCGCGATTTTTTCCGAGCATGCAACCGCTGTCGAGCTTTGCCTCTTCGACCGGCCGGAGGACGCTCGTGAGCAGGAGCGTATCCCGCTGCGGGAGCGGACCGATCAGATCTGGCATGCCTATCTCCCCGATGTCAGGCCTCGGCAGCTCTACGGGTACCGGGTTCACGGCCCCTACGACCCGCAACGGGGCCACCGATTCAACCCGGCCAAGCTGCTGCTTGACCCGTACGCTCTCGCGATCACCGGTGCCATCCGCTGGAGCGACGCATTGCACGGATACGTGATCGGCCATGCGGACCAGGACTTCGCGCCTGATCCGCGAGACAGCGCGGGATCGATGCCCAAGTGCGCCGTGGTCGAGTCGGCCTTCTCCTGGGGCGAGGACCGCCCCCCCCGGACCCCGTGGAACCGGACCGTCATATACGAGTGCCACGTGCGGGGAATGACGATGCGGCACCCCGACGTTCCCGAGTCGCTGCGGGGCACTTATCTCGGACTCGCCACCGATCCCATCATCGACCACCTCCACAGCCTGGGCGTGACGGCCGTGGAGCTACTGCCGGTGCACCACTTCGTCACCGACCGGCACCTTCGCGAGCGCGGACTCGAGAATTACTGGGGCTACAGCTCCATCGGCTTCTTCGCGCCCGAGGTGCGCTACGCCACCGGCGGGCGCGGCCAGCAGGTGACCGAGTTCAAGTCCATGGTCAAGCGGTTTCATCGGGCCGGCATCGAAGTGATTCTCGACGTGGTGTACAACCACACCGCCGAAGGAAATCACCTCGGCCCCACCTTGTGCTTCCGCGGCGTCGACAATGCGGCCTACTACCGGCTTGACCCGTCCAATCCCCGGTTCTACGCCGATCCCACCGGGTGCGGGAACGCCTTCGACTTGCGCCATTCGCGTGCCATGCAGCTGGTCATGGACAGCCTCCGATACTGGGTGCGTGACATGCACGTCGACGGGTTTCGGTTCGATCTGGCACCGGTCCTCGCCCGAGATCCGGAGGCATTCAATCCGTTCGGGAAATTCTTCGACGTTGTTCGGCAGGATCCCGTGTTGTCGGGCGTGAAGCTCATCGCCGAGCCGTGGGACCTTGGGCCGGACGGCTACCAGGTGGGGCGGTTCCCCATCGGCTGGTCCGAGTGGAACGACAAGTACCGCGACACGGTGCGGTCGTTCTGGCGCGGCGACCCGGACCGCGTGCCGGAGTTGGCGTCCCGCCTGGCCGGCAGCAGCGATCTGTTCCAGCACAGCCAGCGGCCGCCGCAGGCCAGCGTCAACTTCGTGACCTGTCACGACGGCTTCACCCTTCACGATCTCGTGAGCTACGAGCGCAAGCACAACGAGGCCAACGGTGAGCACAACCGGGACGGCCACGACCACAACCTGAGCCGCAACTGGGGCGCCGAAGGACCCACCGATGCCCCGCACATCGTGCGCGTGCGCGAGCGGATGAAGCGGAACTTCCTGGCGACACTGGCCTTCTCGCAGGGCGTGCCC
>DASSUE010000151.1:0-8202 GCA_035707305.1 Gemmatimonadales bacterium | reverse complement strand
GGCCTGTTGGGTCGCGATCGGCTGTCCGAGCTCGCACACCTGGTTCGCTGATTCGGTACGCCATGGCGTCGATTCTCGCACTCGACCAGGGAACCACCGGCTCGACCGCGTTGATCGTGCATCAGGACGGCACCCTGCTGGGGCGTGGGTACCGCGAGCTGGCCCAGCATTTTCCCCGGCCCGGGTGGGTGGAGCACGACCCCCGCGACATCTTCGAGGTCACCCTGGCTGCCGCACGCGACGCGCTCGCGGCCGCGGGGGAACGTCCAGTGGGCATCGGTATCACCAACCAACGCGAGACCGCGGTGCTCTGGGACCGGGCGACGCTGGAGCCGGCGACCCACGCGATCGTTTGGCAGGACCGGCGGACCAGCGATCGCTGTCTCGCGCTTCGACAAGCCGGCTTCGCCCCTCTGATCGCGGAGCGAACCGGACTAGTGCCCGATCCCTATTTCTCCGCCACGAAGCTGGAGTGGCTCCTGGCCGACCCGCGAATCCGGGCTCGAGCGGTCCGGGGCGAGCTGGCGGCGGGGACGGTCGACAGCTGGGTGATCGCGCGATTGACCGGCGGTACCGCGTTCGTCACCGATCACACCAACGCTTCCCGCACGATGCTCTACGGGCTCGAACGCCGGGACTGGGACCCCGAGCTGCTCGCCTTGTTCGGAGTGCCCGATGGATTGCTCCCGACGGTGGTCGCGTCGAGCGGGATCGTGGGCGAGTCCACCGCCGCGCACCTCGGAGTTTCGCTCCCGATCGCGGGCATCGCGGGCGACCAGCAGGCCGCGCTGTTCGGCCAGGGGTGCTGCGCTCCCGGCACCGCCAAGAACACCTACGGCACCGGGACGTTTTTGCTGGTGCAGGCGGGAGACCGTCGGCCACGCCCCGCCGCCGGGTTGCTGTCGACGGCGGCGTGCGGGCCGCGCGGCGAACCTACGTTCGCCGTGGAGGGAAGCGTGTTCATTGCGGGTGCTGCGATCCAGTGGCTCAGAGACGGACTCGGGTTGATCGCCGCTGCTGCGGAGAGCGAGGGTCTGGCTCGGAGCGTGAGCGATACCGCCGGCGTGCACTTCGTCCCCGCGTTCGTCGGCCTTGGCAGCCCCCATTGGGAGCCCGAGGCGCGCGGCACCATCACCGGAATCACGCGGGGAACCACCCGGGCGCACCTGGTGCGCGCAGGGCTCGAAGCCATTGCGTTCAGCAGCGCGGAGCTCCTGGACGCGATGACCGGAGACGGGGTGACGGTGCCGGCGCTCCGCGTGGACGGGGGCGCCACAGCCAACGATTGGCTGATGCAGTTCCAGGCCGACATTCTCGGCCTGCCGGTGGAGCGCCCCGAGATGGTGGAAACCACAGCGCTCGGCGCCGCCGGACTTGCCGGGATCGCGCTGGGCATCTGGCGCTCGCCGGACGACTTTCTGGCCGGCCGCCGCTTCAGCCGCTTCGAACCGGCGATGCCCCCGGAGGAACGCTCACGCCGCCGGGCCGAGTGGGACCGGTCGGTCCGGGCCGCATTGGCGTGGGCGACGACCCGCTCAGCGACTGGGTAGCGCGAAGGCGAACAGTGTGGTCCGGCTCGCTACGGCGATGAACTGCCGCCCGCCGACCGCGTAGCTGATCGCAGGCGCATAGAGCCGGCCGTCGCAGCGGAAGCGCCAGAGAGTCCGGCCAGTCTCGGCGTCTAGCGCCCTGAGCTCGTCATGCACCGCGTAGAACACGAGGTCGCCAGCCGTGGCCAGGACACCGCCGGCGGCGTGGGCGACCGGTACGAGTTCTCGCCGCTGCCAGCGCACCTTGCCGCTCCGAAGATCCACCGCGGCCATGGTGTTCCAGGGATCCTTACCACCAGGCCGCCCCTCCTGTCCTACCTTGCGGCCGCCCTCATAGGGATAGCCAAGGCGGAAGGTGTCTTCCCGGCTCTGAACGACCGCCGGGGCGTGCCGCATCAGCGCGTAGAGGAGCCCGGTTCGAGGAGAGTACGCCGGAGCGCCCGACTGATGGCCTCCGTCCGGGCCAGGATACATCAGCTTCCCCTCGCCCGCAGGACGGACGAACATGTTGTGCTGCGGGATCAGTGCTTCGGAGCGGAGCAACCGGCGACCGGTCCGGCGGTCGAGCACGTAGACCCATCCGGTCTTGTTCGCCTGTGCGAGTGCCGGAACTGTCGAATCACCGCGGCGCCAGTCGAAGAGCACAATGGGAGCGGCCATGTCCCGGTCGGCCTCGTCGTGCGGCGAAATCTGGTAGTGCCACTTGCGGGTACCGCGATCCACGTCGAGCGCCACGATCGCGGCGGTGTAAAGATTGTCTCCGGGCCGAGTGCGTCCGTTGTACATCGGAGCTGGATTGCCGATCCCGATGTACAGCGTGCGGAGCGTTGAGTCGTACGAAGGTGTCATCCACGCGCCCCCGCCGCCTGTCCGCCAGCTCTCTGCATAGCGCGCGCTGTCCGTCCGCTCACGCGCGATATCGCGGTCGAGTCGGTCGCCGTCCGGTGTCGTCGTGACCCAGCCGCCCCACCATCCGCCCTCATCGGGGGAAGGAATGGTCCAGAAGCGCCAACGTCTCTCACCCGTCCGGGCGTCGTAAGCATCGACGAACCCGCGGATGCCGAACTCGCCTCCACTGACACCGACCACGACGAGATCGCCCACGACGAGCGGCGCCATCGTGAGTGCGTATCCAGAATCCGGATTGGCGACCGCGCGTTCCCAGCGCCGCGCGCCGGTGGCGCGATCGAGAGCGATGAGCCGAGCGTCGATCGTCGCCATATAGACCTGCCCCGTGTCGGCAGCTACTCCCCGGCTGGACATCAGGCAGCAGGACCGTGGCTGCTGCACCGGAGTGTGTCGGTGCCGCCAGCGCTCGCGACCACTGGCCGCATCCACCGCGATAGCCGTAGTGGCTCCGGCCGTGTAGTAGAGGACGCCGTCGAGCACGATCGGCGTGGTTCGCTGTCGATCAGTTCGTTCGTCGGTGGGGTGGATCCAGGCGACCTGCAGAGACTGGACGTTGGTGCGGTCCACCTGCCCGGCAGGGGAGTACCGGGTGGAGCTGAGGTCCGCACCGTAGCTGGGCCAGGAGATCGGCGCCGCCCGAGCCGGCCGTGCGAGCTGGCCCACCCGGCTCTGGAGCAGGCGCGCCTGGAATCGGCTCAGGCGATCCACTTGACCCGGCTCGACGAGGAGGCCCAGCACCAGCCCGACGCCGAAGACGCCGGCCAGCGACGCGAGAATGCCGCCGGCCATCGCAATGCTGCGAGGCCAGCGACGACCTCCCGCGCCTCGGTGACTCGCCGGCCTCGACGGGGTTGAGTCTGAGAGTGAAGAGGCGTCTGTGGCGCGGAGATCACCGCGCTGCAGGTGGTCGGTCATCCGATAGGTCTTTCGTCAGCAGGGAGTCAGCCGGCTGTTATAATACATAGTCAACGCCGACGCGTTCGGTTCGACCCACGCATTCCAATCGATGCTTCCATGAAGGCTGGTCGCAAGTTCGTCATCGGTGCCACTGTCATCGTCGTCAGTGTGGTCATCCTGGTCACACAAGGCGTTCGTGAGACCGGGGTCTACTTCCTGACGCCGTCCGAACTGGCCGAGCGCTCGGCGCGCGACTCTACGTTCGCCGAAAACGTGGGCTTCAAGGTGGGAGCCAAGGTGGTCCCCGGCTCCATCCGACGCGATGACGCGGCACGCACGGTCGACTTCCAGGTCTCGGACGGCGTCCGCACCTACCCGGTGACCTATCGCGGCCTCGTCCCCGACACCTTCACTGACGCGAACGACATCGAAGTGATCGTCGAGGGACGTCTCGGGCGGGACGGGATCATCCGCGCCACGGACGTGCTGGCGAAGTGCGGCTCTCGCTATGAGGCGAGCTATCAGAAACAGGCCTGAGCCGCTATGACGCTGCTTGGCGAGTTCTCGTTGTGGCTCGCGCTACTGGTCGGATCGTGGTGTGCCGTGCTCTCGTTTCAGGGGCGGTGGCGGGATCGTCCCGAGCTGGCCCGCACGGTCACCCGGTCCACCTATGCTGTGTTCGTCGCGCTCGTCGCGGCGGCGGTGGCGCTGTGGGTGGGCCTGGTCAGTCACGACTTCAACATCGAATACGTCGCGGGTTACACCTCTCGCAACCTTCCCTCGTATTACATCGTCAGCGCGTTCTGGGCGGGTCAGAAGGGATCGCTCCTGTTCTGGGCGGTGGTGCTGTCCCTGTTCGGTGTGCTTGCTCAGGCGCTCACGCCGCGGCGGTACGCCGCCTTCCTTCCCTACGTGGCCGGGGTCACGTCCGCGGTGGTGGTGTTCTTCGTGAGCGTGATGCTCTTCGCCGCCAACCCGTTCGAGCGGATGGCATTCACGCCCCCGGATGGGCGGGGGCTCAATCCGCAGCTGCAGAACATCGGTATGGTCGTGCACCCGCCGATGCTGTACCTGGGTTACATCAGCCTCACGATTCCGTTCGCCTTCGCCGTCGCGGCGCTGCTGTCGCGACGGCTCGACGCCGGCTGGCTCCATGCCATCCGCAAGTGGACGCTCGTCTCCTGGCTCTTTCTCTCGATCGGCATCACACTGGGCATGTGGTGGGCGTACGTGGAGCTGGGCTGGGGAGGCTACTGGGCCTGGGATCCGGTAGAGAACGCGAGCCTGCTGCCGTGGCTCACGATGACGGCCTTCCTGCACTCAGTGATGGTCCAGGAGAAGCGCGGCATGCTCAAGCGGTGGAACCTGGGTCTGATCATCGGAACGTTTCTGCTGAGCATCTTCGGCACCTTCATAACCCGCTCCGGCGTCATCGCGAGCGTGCACAGCTTCACGCAGTCGAGCGTGGGCTACTTCTTCCTCGTATTCCTCGTCGTCACCGGCATCGCGGCGGGAACGCTGCTGTACACTCGCTGGCCTCAGCTCGAGCCCGAAGCGGAGCTGGATGCGGTCGTCAGTCGGGAGGCAGCGTTCCTGTTCAACAACCTCGCGCTAGTGGGAATCGCGTTCTCGGTGCTGTGGGGCACCCTGTTTCCCATTCTCTCGGAGGCGGTGAGGGGCACCAAGATCACGGTGGGTCCACCGTTCTTCAACCGCGTGAACGTGCCGCTCGGACTGCTACTGTTGGCGCTGACGGGCATCGGACCCCTCATCGCGTGGCGCCGAGCGTCGCTGGCCAATCTCCAGCGGCAGTTCGTGGCGCCGGTCGCTGTGGGTCTGGCCACGCTGGCGCTGCTCCTGGCCGCGGGGATGCGCGAGTTCTACCCGCTGGTGGCGGTGGCGCTGGCTGGGTTTACCGCGGCCACGATCGCACAGGAATTCTGGCGGGGCGTTCGGGCCCGCGTGCGGATGCACGGAGAATCGCCACCGCTGGCGCTCGCCCGACTCATCGCACGCAACCGCCGGCGCTATGGCGGCTACGTCGTGCATGTGGGCATCCTGATCTACTTCATCGCGTTCGCAGGGATGGCCTTCAAGGTCGAGCGGGAGGCGACGCTCAAGCCGGGCGAGTCGGTCGAGATCCAGAGCCCCTTCGGCCATACCTACGCGTTCACCCACGTCGGCGTGTCGCAGTACGAGGCGCTGAACCGCGTGGTCTCGGCGGCCACAGTGGACGTACGCCGCGACGGCAAGTCGCTCGGGCTCATCACGTCGGAGAAGCGGCAGCACGTGGATAGCTTCGGGCGGCCCACGTTCGAGCCGTCGACCGAGGTCGGCATCCGAAGCGGCCTGCGCGAGGATCTGTACATGGTCTTCGCCGGCGTGGTCAACGGCACCGAGCAGGCAGTGTACCGGTTCACCCTCAACCCGCTCGTATGGTGGGTCTGGTTCGGCGGTGCGGTGCTGGTGGCGGGGGGCCTCATCACCATGTGGCCCGGTGCGCCTCGCGCGGTGCGCCGGGCTGCTGTACCGGCGCTGGCCCAACCCGCCCGGGAGCTCGCGTGAGCGGCCGGCTGACCCGTCGGGCGCTCCTGAGCCGGGCCGCGGGCAGCCTGGCGCTGCTGACCGGTGGGCGCGGCCTCTCCGCGCAGCAGCCGGAGCCGCTCGCGGGGCAGGGTGAGGCTGGATCGCTTCGAGATCCGACGGCCGCGGGCCGGTCGCGCGCCGCGACCATCGCGAGCGACAACGACGAAAACATCAAGCGCATCGAGCACCAGCTGCGCTGCACCTGCGGGTGCAACCTCGATGTCTTCACCTGCCGCACCACCGACTTTACCTGCACCTACTCCCCCGAGCTTCACCGCGAGGTGGTGGCCCTCGCCGACGCCGGCCGGACATCCCAGGAGATCATCGACGCCTTCGTGGCCAAGTATGGCGAGCGCGTCCTCATGGCTCCGAAGCCAGTGGATTTCAACCTCGTCGGCTACCTGTTGCCGGGCGCGGCCATTGTGGCCGGTGCTGCCGGGCTGGCCTGGGTGATCAGTCGCCGGAGCACGCGCGGCGCTGATGGCACGCACACGTCGGCTGCGCCGGACGACGTCGCCGCCGGGCCGCGCAACTCCGACGGTGCGCCCTCGGACGCGGAGCTCGAGCGGCTCCGCCGGGAATTGGCCGAGGTCGAGGACTGATGGTATGGGAGGGCGTTGCCGCCGCGGCGGTCGGATTGCTCGTGTTATGGCTCGTACTTGCTCCGTTGGTTACGGCCGCCGGCAGCGCGGAACCCGCCGAGGGGGCGTGGGAGCCTGAGGACCCGGAGGAAACCCCTCGCGGCGTGGCCCTCGCCGCGCTCAAGGAGATCGAATTCGACCGGGCGACCGATAAGCTCGCGGAGGCGGATTATGTCGATCTCAAGGCCCGCTACAGTGCCGCGGCGGTGGCGGCCATGCGGGCCGAGGATGCCACGCGGCGGGCCGACGACGTCGAAGCGATGGTCGCCGCTCGGGCTCGCGCGCTGCGGGGCGGGGGGGCCGTCGCCTGTACCACCTGCGGACCGCGGCCGGAAGCCGACGCGGTCTTCTGCTCCCGCTGCGGCCGCCCGCTGTAATCCCGCGTTCAGAGGCGTAGGCGCAGGCCTAGCGAAACTCCCAAGCTGGGCATCGAGCGGACTTCGTAGCCGGGGGGCACGTCTTGCTCGTCCAGCGCGGAACCACCGATTCCGCCCTGCACGCGGGTCGTTGCGCTGATGGCTCCGCCCAAAGGCGCCTCCAGCTCGATACCGGCTCGAACGCCCATCCGGGTGCGAGTCGATTCCTCCGCGGGCATCCACAGGGACAGCACGGGGCCGCCTACGGCCCGTACTACGGCGCCGCCCCCGAGGCGAGTGACGGGCGCCCCGGCTTCGGCGGCGAGCTCGACCAGCGCAAATCCGTCCGTGAAGATCGTCGCCCCGCCCTCGAACTCACCGCCGATGGCGCTCTGCGAATAGCGGGCGCCCACCCCGACCCGCATCCCTCCGACGTCCCGATCAAGTCGAACGCCGAAGTGGGTGGGACGGTACGGCCGAAGCGCGACGTCCTCCGACCCCGGGAGTGGTCCGGACCCGCCCCAGAACCGTTGGATGCCCGCCTCGATGCCGAGACCCCATCCGCCCTGAGCGAGCGCGGTCGAAACGGACCCAGCGAGACATGCGATGACCAACGTCAGCAGGATGCGCACGGCTGTCTCCTTTAGAAGGGGAGGCCGAAGCCTTCCCGGGTTTCGCCGCTCAACGCATCACCAGCTTGAGCGCGCCATAGGTGACCAGATTCTCGCCCTTGACGATCCAGTTGGCGCCCGCCTTGAACTCCCCGGCGATAACGTCCTGGATCGCGTTGCCGATGACCTCGTCCTTGGTAACGATGGCCGACCAGACGGCCCGAAACACCTTCTGAAAGGCGGATGCCCGGTTCCAGTAACGGGCGAGCGTGGTGCCGGCGGTGGTGTCACGCCCGCCGGTCAGCAGGTTGTAGTGGGTATCGATGGTGCGAAACATGTTGCCCACCCGGTCGGCATCCAGCTTGATCTGACACGCGGTGTCGTCGTCTTCCAGCGCGAACACCCTCATGCTCTGCCCGGGATGTTGCTGCTTGTACGCGTCGATCTGCGCCTGGCTGAAGAGCAGCACGTTGCCGGTCCAAGTGAGACCGTTCTGGTCGAACGCGTATGGCCCGCCGGCGTGCTCTCCGGCACACTGGTAGCTGGTAAGCGAATCGGTGGCACCGGCCTGCCCGAGAATGTGGATCTCAAATTCGGGCGAGCCCTTCAACCAACCTTCAAATGTTTGGGTGAACGACGAGTACGTCATCCA
>DASSUE010000150.1:0-14232 GCA_035707305.1 Gemmatimonadales bacterium | reverse complement strand
TGGTCCAGCACCAGCCACTTGCCGTCGGTAGACCACTGACCTTGCACCTCCCGCGGCCACAGCCTCCGCGGTGCGGTCCAGGACCCGTCCTCCCCCCGCGTCGCAACGACCAATCCACCCTCGTTGGGCGGGGCCTCGGTTATCGCGAAGCTGAGGGCCCGACCGTCGGGTGACCAGTTGGCCCAGCGCTCCTCGTACGGCCCGGCGAATACGACGCTCTCCGGACCGCCACCAGCGGGCATCACGAGAATGGCCCGGCTACCGTTTCGCACTCCATGGAACGCGATCTCGCGACCATCGGGGGAGGGGTCAGGGTGGAAGTCGTCGGCGGGGTTGGTGGTGAGTTGCTCGAGCGCGCCGCCCTCCGTCGGCATGCGGTAGAGGTCCTGGTTCCCGCGGAGATTGGAGTCGAAGTAGACCCAGCGCCCATCGGCCGAGAGGTTCATCGCCTCCACCACCTGGCTCCCCACCGTGAATGGCCGTACCTGCGCGGGATCCGCCGGACGCCCATCGGACGGCAGCTCCACCACCCAGATGTTGGCCCGCATCGCGAGCGCCGAGTAGGCGAGCCTGGCCCCATCGGCGGAGAGCGATATCGAGTGCGGGTTGAGGCCCTGGGTCACCCGCTCCACCGGTCCCGACACCGCCGACTTCCGGTCCAGCTCCACTCGATAGATGTCCCGGGGCCCGTCCCGATTCGACACGAACAAGAGGTGCCGGCTGTCGGGGAACCACACCGGGCTCGTGTGCAGCGCGACCAAGTCGCTGACTTTCCGCGGCATTCCGCCGGAGGCCGGCATTACCCAGAGCACGCTGGGGCCCACGTTCCCGAGATTCGATGCGCCAAGCGTGAAGAGCCCGTTGCCGCTCACGAACGCGATGAGTCGGCCGTCGGGGGACCAGGCAAACGAGTGCGGATCACCCATCGCGAGGCGGGTGAGCGGACGCGGTTGGCCACCGTCCAGTGGCTGCAGCAGCAGTGTGTCGCCACGGGCGAAGACGAAGCTCCGACCGTCCGGCGCCCACGCCTTGGTGGTGAAGAGCCGGAGCCCCTCACCGCTGCGGCTGTCCCGGCCAGCGCCGATCAGACGCGGTGTGCCGCCCAGCGCGGGGATGAGGTAGATGCTGTCACCAGCCTGGTAGAGCAGCTGAGACCCGTCGGGCGACCATTGCGGCTGCCTCTGACTCGGTCCGCCGGCCGGTCCCACAGTTATTGGCTGCCCACCCGCAACCTGGCGCACCACCAGTCTCGTGTCGTCCGGCGGCCCTTGCACGTATGCGACGAGCTTCCCGTCCGGCGAGAGCGCCGGATCCAGCTCCAATCCGGGATCGAACGTCAGTTGGCTCGCCCGGCCCAGCTCCACCCGCACCGGTCGCCCGACGCGGAGCGCGAGCACGCCCACCGCGGTCAGCGCCACCGCGGCACCGGCCACGCCTGCCACGAGCGCGACCCGCGACCGGCGCACTGCGGGAGTCACCCGGGTGGCGGTCGGCGTGCTGCCACCGGTCGAGACAAGAGCGTCGAGCCGGTCCGCGATCTCTTGCGCGCTCTGCCAGCGATCCGACGGCCGCTTGGCGAGGCAGCGCGCGAGGATCTCCGCGAGCGCGACCGGTATCGCGGGGCGGAGGCGGGTGATGGACGGCGGCTCCTGCGTCACCTGCGCTGCCAGGACCGCCTGCGGCGATCCAGTGAACGGCGTCGTGCCCGTCAGGATCTCGTAGCCGAGCACACCGAACGCATAGATGTCGGCTCGGTGATCGACGTGCGGGTCCGCGGTGGCCTGCTCCGGGGCCATGTAGGCCGGCGTCCCCACGGCAACACCGGCGGTGGTGAGCCCCTGCCGGCCGGTTGCCTCGGTGACGGCCTTCGCCACCCCGAAGTCCGCCACCAGCGCGTGCCGACCGGAGAGCAGCACGTTGTCGGGCTTGATGTCGCGGTGGACCAGGCCCTGGCCGTGCGCGTACGCCAGCGCATCAGCGACCTGGCTCAGCAGGCGGACGGCCTCAGGGACGGCGAGTTCGCCCTGCCGTGCGAGACGCGCCCGCAGCGATTCGCCGTCCACGAACGGCATGACGTAGTAAAGGAATCCGCCGGCCTCGCCCGAATCGAGCACCGGCAGGATATGGGGATGCTGCAGTCGCGCGGCGATCTCGATCTCGCGGGCAAAGCGATCGGGGCCCAGCGTGGCGGCCAGCTCCGGGCGGAGGACCTTCACCGCCACCTGGCGGTGATGCCGCACGTCCTCCGCGAGGTACACCGTGGCCATGCCTCCGGCTCCGAGCTCGCGCACCAACCGGTAGCGTCCGGAGAGGGAATCCTGCAGGCGATCGTAAGGCTCGGGCATCCGGCTAGGAGTGTACCGAGCCGCCGCGCGCCCGGCTAGCGGTGTACCTCAGCCCTTGGCTGGGGCCTTCCTGGCCACGACCGTGGCGGTGTCCCGAAGAGAGCCGATGGACGCTTCGAGGGTCTGCTCGCCCGGCTTGGAGCCAAGGGTCCAGCTGGTCTGCGCTCGACCGCGCGCGTCGGTCATCACCCGCTCGGGCGCAACTCGTCCGGCCCGCGGTGCGAAGCGGACTGACCGGTCCGACACCGGGTTGCCGTAGGCGTCGGTCACGACGACGGCGAGCGGCTTGGCGAGCTTCCGCGCCGCCGAGCCGGAGGGCGGCATGGTCTCGAAGACGAGATTGGCGGGCGCGAGCGGTCGTGCCTGCGCGGCGAGATCCACGGTAGTGTCGGCATCCTCGAGCCGCAGCATGATGCGCTGAACGCCCGCGGTGCGGCCCAGGGTCCACCGAACGGTGGCGCGCCCGCTCGAATCCGAGGCCACGATGGTGTCCGCAACGCTGCCGGACAGCGGCCGGACCACCAGCGCGGCACCAGGAACCGGGTTGCCGGACTGGTCCACGATGCGGGCGACGATCGGCTGTTTCAGCTCGGTACCGACGGAGCCGTTCTGCCCTGCGCCGCTCACGACGCGGACCACTGCCGGCGCGCCGGCATGGGCCACCGCTGTCACCACGAAGGCGGGCATGGTGCGCGGATTCCCCACCAGCGCACGGGCGCCCTGCAGCCCGGCGCGGTTGCCGAGCCGCCACCGTGCGCGCGCTCGTCCCAGTGAATCGGTGCGCGCATCGTACTCCGCCATGAGCCCGCCATCGCCTACCACCCACGTGACCGGCAAGTCGGCGAGCGCCGCGCCGGCCGAATCGGTGACCCGGATGGTGACCCATTCGGTGATGAGCGAGCCGACGATGCCGCTGGCACCTTCGCTCACCAGTGTGACCCGGGTGTTTGCGGGAAGCGGATCGGCCTCGGCCAGCACGGTAGGAGTGGCGGCGATCCCTTCGACCACCGGCGTAAGCCGCTGGCGTCCGGGCACCGCCCCTAGCACCCACGTCGCGCGGGCAAGGCCCTGCCCGTCGGAGGTGTCGATCGCCGGGTCTACCTTGCCGCCGTCAGGCGTGGTGAAGCGAACCGGCACAGCGCTGATCGGCCGGCCACCGCGGGAGACCACCTGGACGGTGATCGGGGCGCCGACGCGGCGCTCGACCGAGGCGCGCTGGCCTTCGCCGCTCACCACCGTGATCGAGGCCGGGACGGGGACGACCTCCGCGGCCAGGCGCGCGCTGAACCCACCGAGTTGCGCCGTGAGCACGGTGTGTCCGGGAGTGACCCCGGTGATCTCGCCGGTCCCGTCCACGGCGGCGATCCCGAGATCAGCCGAATGCCAGCTGGGCGCAAGCCCCACGATCTCGTGGCCCCGGGCGTCGAGCACCTGCGCAGTGGCCCGGACCCGCTCGCCTTCCGGCAGATGGAGCACCGTGTCGCCCGCGATGGCGAGTGCGGCCGGCGCCTGACGGACGGTGATCACCGATCGCGCGACCTTCCCGCCGGCGGCGACGGTGACGGTGGCGACACCCTGGCCCTCTGCCACCACGCTGCCGGCGCTGTCCACCGACACCACGTCCAGGCGGTCGCTGACCCAGCGGGGCGCGACGCCGCTCAAAGCCGCACCGTGCGCATCCGCGATCGTCGCGGTGAGCTGGATCGTGTCGCCGACGGCAAAGGCGGTGTCGGCGCTGGGTGCGACGCCCAGAAAGCGCACTTCAGCCACCGATTTCCGCGCTGCAACCGCCGCCTCCCGCTCGTTCAGCGAGTTGGCAGTGGAAACGATGGAGGCCGCCGCAGCCGCGGTCGAGACCACGCCTGCCACGACCTTCACGGCCCCGCTCATCTTGCCGTCAGGCTTACGCATGTGCAGGTCCCTCACCGCTGCAAGGGGTTGCGGCGGCGAACAGCGGCGGCATCTGGCCCTCTGCGAGAGCTGGATCGGATCGGCATCGGCGCACCCCCGTACCGACGCCGATGAAGCAATGTCGAGGCCGAAACCGGCGCAGAAACTTGCAGCGGCGGGCCTTGGAGCCCGGGCGATGGAACCTGAACTGGATTGGTCTACAAGAGTCGGTATTTGGGTCCGCTGCCGCCCTCCCGGGGAGTCCACCGGGGACCCAGGACATCGGTCGCCTTGCAGTCGACGCAGTTCGGCGGATTCACCCGCAGCTCGTCGCCCACCCGCTCGTACACGCCGGCCGGGCAGACGTGAGCGTAGAACTCTGCCACCTCGGGCGTGACATCCCGCCCGACCAGTAGGTGGCTGGGGATGGTGTCCCGCGTGGCGTTTCCGGCCTTGAAGACCGCGTCCACCTTGCTGAACGTGAGGCGGCCGTCCGGTTTGAACGGCTCCGCGTCCGCCTTGCGTCGAGGCACGTCGGCATCGGCCGGCATAGCGATGCGGCCGCCGGGAAAGCGTCCGCGAGTCAGCGTCATGAGGCCGGCCTTCACGCCGCCGAGGTAGAGGCCGTCCTTGAACACCAGCCGCATGTTCCGGGTGCGGCGGAGGTCCTGGGCGATGTAGCTCTCCCGCACGAGGCGGTCGTATCCGGCTAGCGAGGCCGCCGGCAGCGGCCCCGGGTGGCCGCCGATCGCCCCCGCAATCGTGCGGGCCGCGAACAAGCCGGATTGCATGGCGTAGTGGATACCCTTGAGCGAGGGCACGTCCACCAAACCGGCAGCGTCGCCCGCGAGCAGAGCCCCGTCTCCGTGCAGCCGCACCGGCAGCGCATACCAGCCGCCCTCGGGGATCGTCTTCGCGCCCCACTCGAGCAGCTGGCCACCCTCGAGCACCGTCCGGAAGAGCGGATGCAGCTTCATCCGCTGAAGCAGCTGGTGCACGTCGAGCGTGGCGTCGTGGTAGTCCAGCCCCACGACTAGGCCGAGCGACACCTGGTTGGGGCCGAGCGGGTACATGAAGCTGCCGCCGAACGCATCGGTCGGCAGCGGCCAGCCGAGCGTGTGGATGACGCGAACGAGTGGGCGCTTCACCTCCCACACTTCCTTCACGCCGAGCGCGAAGATCTGCGGATTGGGCGACGTCACCTGCTGCCACCGGAGCCATCCCTGGGTCAGCAGGCCTCGGGTGCCCTCCGCCAGCACGGTTACCTTGGCGGTAAGCTCCGTAGGCTCGGCGTACGCACTCCCGGGCTCGCCGGTGCGGTCGAGGCCGGACGCGGTGGTTCGCACGCCGCGGACGCCGTTCCCGTCGACCAGGAGCGCGGCAACCGGAAAACCCGGAAACAGGTTCACCCCCAGTGCTTCCGCCTGTTCGCCGAGCCAGCGCACGATCTCGCAGAGCGACGCCGTGTAGAAGCCGGCGTTGTGCATCGTTGGCGGGGTGGGAATCCGGAGCGCTTTCGACTCGGTGAGGAAGTGGACCGCTTCGCCGGTCACCGGCTGCCGGAACGGGAGCTGCTCCGGCGGCAGGTCGGGAAACAGCTCGCGGAACGCACGGGGATTCACCACCGCGCCCGACAGGCTGTGCTCTCCCAGCGCACCCGCCTTCTCCAGCACCCCGATCTGAAGCTCTCCGGGCCCACCGTCGTGTTTTGCGAGGCGCGCGAGCTCGATCGCGCACGCGAGGCCGGCGGGCCCCGCGCCGACGATGAGCACGTCCATCTCGATCGCTTCGGCCCCGGGTGGGTCGTTGCGGATGAGTCGGTCGAGGGGGATGTCGGGCTGGTGGCGGGATGGGATGATCGTCACGCGCGGAATATATATCTGCATGAATCTCGCGAAGGCCGTCCGTGATCCCTGGGTGCGGGCGCAGCTCACGCTCTTCGTCGTCGTGGGCGCGCTCGGTCCCCTGCTCCCTCGCCTGATCCGCCCCGGTGCGCTCGGGTTCGCGCTGGCGCGGACCGATCCGTGGCCGGCTCGCGTGTTCGGCGTGGTGCTCTGGGTCGCCGGAGCCGCCCTCGCGGTGTGGGCGGGGCGAACGATGGGCGCCGCGCTGACAGCGGAGCCGGAACCGGTGCCCGATGCCACGCTCGTCGAGGACGGGCCATACCGGTTGGTGCGCCATCCGATCTATGCCGGTGCGGTCCTGGCCTTCATAGGCTGGACCGAAGCCTGGAGCAACTGGATGCTTGCTCTGATGGCCGGGGTGGTGTTGAGCGTGTTCTTCGAGGCCAAGGCGCGGGTGGAAGAGCGCTGGCTCCGCGCCCGGTTCCCGGCATACGAGCGCTACGCCGCGAGGGTGCGCTGGCGCGTTGCGTGGGCTGACCGACGTCCACCGCGCGGTTTACCTTAGCCGGATGTCCTCCGCGAAAATCCCCGGCTTCCGCCCTGTGCCCTTCACCGGCGTCATCTACGTGATGGCCGAAGCGGGGCGCCACGGCTTCAAGCACGGCCATCCCGACTGGTGCAACCTCGGGCAGGGCATGCCGGAGACCGGCCCGCTTCCCGGCTCTCCGGGCCGGGTGCAGCAGGTCGCGATCAGTCCGGACGACCAGGAGTACGCGCCGGTGCCCGGCATCGGGGAGCTTCGCCGGGCGGTCGCCGGCCTGTACAACCACCTGTTTCGCCAGGGCAAGCCCTCGCAGTACACTGCCAGGAACGTGTGCATCTCGGGCGGCGGACGGATGTCGCTCACCCGGGCGGTGGCCGGTCTCGGCCACATCAATCTGGGACATTTCCTGCCGGACTACACCGCCTATGAGGAGCTGCTCGACATCTTCAAGCTCTTCACGGCTATCCCGATCCTGCTGGACCCCGCGCGCGGCTACCGGTTCGACGTGGAGGAGCTGCGTCGCGAGATCACCGGGCGCGGCCTCTCGGCCGTGCTGCTCTCGAATCCGTGCAATCCGACCGGGCGCGTCATCGCGGGGCCGGAGCTGGAGGCGTGGGTGGCCGCGGCACGCGAGCTTCGCTGCTCACTGCTCATCGACGAGTTCTACTCCCACTACATCTGGCGGGACGACACCGACGACATCGTCTCGGCGGCGCGGTACGTAGACGACGTCAATGCCGATCCGATCGTCCTGTTCGACGGGTTCACGAAGAACTGGCGTTATCCGGGTTGGCGCTGCACCTGGATCGTGGGCCCGGAGACGGTGATCGAGGCCGTGTCGAGCAGCGGCTCGTTTCTCGACGGCGGAGGGAGCAAGCCGCTGCAGCGAGCCGCCGTGCCCCTGATGTCGCCCGACGTGGCGTGCGCCGAGACGGCGGCGATCCGTCAGAGCTTCAGCCGGAAGCGCGCGCTGCTGCTCGATGGGTTGAAGGCCGCCGGCATGCGGTTCGACCTCGATCCGCAGGGCACGTTCTACTGCTGGGCGGACGTCTCGGGGCTGCCGCCGGGGCTGAACGACGGGATGTCGCTGTTCCGCGCGTTGCTCGACCGGCAGGTGATCTGCGTGCCGGGAGAGTTCTTCGATGTCAATCCGGGCAAGCGCCGCAGCGGACGCCCGTCGCGCTTCAAGGGTTACGTCCGATTCAGTTTCGGGGCGGAAGAAGAGCAGGTTGTGGAGGGTGTGCGCCGCATCCGGGCGCTGGTGAGCGGCGGTTCATAGCGGCGCGACCAGGCTGGTGCGTCAGGCCGACGCGGCCCTGGTCGGGCGCAACGCGCTGTTGCCCGTCGCGCCGTCATCCGCCAACATCCGCCAGGTCTCTTCGATCTCGGTCAAGCCGGCTTCGAAGGCGGCAACGCACGCGGGGTCGAAGAGGCATTCCTTGGCCAGTGAGATGTACCGAATCGTGCCCTCGAAGCTCCAGGCGAGCTTGTAGGGCCGGGGGGACATGAGCGCATCGAAGACATCCGCCACAGCGACGATCCTGCCCGCTACGGGGATCTCATCGCCGCGAAGGCCAGCGGGATAACCGCTGCCGTCGTAACGCTCGTGATGGGTCAACGAGATCGTCGCCGCCAGCTGCACCAGCTCGCTACTGCTCCCCTCCAGGATCTGGTGCCCGATCACGGGGTGCTGCTTCATGATGGCAAACTCGTCGCGAGTAAGCTCACCTTGCTTGGTCAGAATGTGATCGGGGATCCCGAGCTTGCCGATATCGTGCAACGGCGCCGCGAGGTGTATCGCCTCCTGCTCGGCGATCGAGAGGCCGACGTGGCTCGCGATGATCTTGCAGTAGCTGGCGATGCGGATGATGTGAGAGCCGGTCTGCCAGTCGCGTGATTCGGCCGCCTTGGAGAGCCGAAAGATCACGTCGCGCTCGCGTTCGCGAATGACCGAAGTTGCTTCCCGCACCTCGTCGGCGAGTGTGCGCGCCCGCTCGGCGATGACCTTCTGAGCGCGCCGCCACGCCAACATGTTCCGGGTGCGCGCCTTGACCTCAATCGGGTCGACCGGCTTGGTGAGATAATCGGTAGCCCCAGCCTCCAGCGCCTCATAGCGGACCTCGCGCTCGCTGGACCCGGTGATCATCATGATCGGCACGTCGCGGAACTGATCGCGCCGCCGCAATGCGCGGATGAGCCCGAGCCCGTCGAGGCCTGCCATTCGACAATCGGTAATGACCAGGTCGGGCTCGTGATGGGCGCACCACTCGACCGCCTGACTGGCGTCGGTAAAGCCCATCGTCACACACGGCTCGGCTTCCACGACGAGTCGCTTCACCAGCTCCAGACTAACCGGATCGTCGTCGACGATGAGGACGGTTACCGGTCCACCCGGCGCACGCGAGGGCATGGTCATCTCCGTTCGTTCACGGTCCGCACGAAGTCGCGGGTACGGGCAAGCGCCGCTCCGATCGCCAGCTCGGCTGCCTCGGCATTGGACCACGACCCCTCGGCCGCCGCGACCTCGACCTGCCGTCCCAGCGACGCCAGCTCCTCGGCACCGACATTCCCCGCCGAGCCCTTCAGCGTGTGGGCCAGCTCCTTCGCGGTCTGAGGATCTCTGGCCTTGATGGCGGCGCTGAGGCGGGTAACCAGCGGATCCGTGCTCCGCAGGAAGAGCTCCAGGCAGTTCCACAGCCCTTCGCGGTCGGCCCCGTAGATGCTTTCGAGCTGGGCGAGATTGATCGGACCGGCGCCGGCACCGATGGAGGCCGCCGCCTGGACGGCGGTTCCCGCGCCACCGTGCGTGGCGGTCGGAGCATGGCCTGCCCCGCGCTCGGCCGCTGATGTGAGCCAGCGCTCGAGGACGCTGGCGAGCTTGTCCCGGCTGACCGGCTTGGCGACGTAATCATCCATACCGGCCAACAAACACCGAACTCGATCACCGTGCATGGCATTGGCGGTCATCGCGATGATCGGCAGACGCCTTGAGCCGCTCTCACCGCGACGAATCTCCTTGGTAGCCTCGAGACCGTCCATCTCGGGCATCTGACAGTCCATGAGTACCAGGTCGTAGGCAATCCTTGCTGTCGCCTCCACCGCCTCACGGCCGTTGCTGACAACGTCGGCGCGGCATCCCAGCCGCTGGAGCAGCGCGACGGCCACCTGCTGATTCACGACGTTGTCCTCGGCCACCAGGACATGCCCGGTTCGTCCGGTCCTGCCTTCAGCGATGGTGTGCCGCGTGACGAGAGAAGGCCGCCCGGTTGCGGCGCTGGCCGCGGCGGCGCCCATCACGGTCGCTAGGCAATCGTGGAGGGCGGACTGACGGATTGGCTTTGTGAGATAGCCGGCGAACCCCGCTTCATAGGCCTCCTTGGCCTGTCCGCGGAGAGCGGTGCCGCTGAGCAGGACGAGCCGGGTCGTCGCCAGAGCTGGGTCGCCGCTGACGGCGCGGCCGAGCGCGAGGCCGTCCATGCCCGGCATGCGTACATCAACCACCGCGATGTCGTAGGGATGATCTTCGGCCCTGGCACGCCGCAGGCTGGCGAGCGCAGCGAGACCATCATCCGCAGTGTCGGCTCGCATCTGCCAGGAGGTGAGAATCTGCCGGAGGACCTCGCGAGTGGCCGGATGGTCGTCGACCACCAGTACTCGAATCCCAGCCAGCGACTCACGCTTGACGGTAACCGGCCGCTGCTCAGCGCAGATCTCGAGTGTCACTGTGAACCAGAAGACGCTGCCGCTGCCGGGCTCGCTCTGGACCCCGATTTCGCCTCGCATCAGATGCACGAGCCGCTTACAGATCGCCAAACCGAGGCCAGTGCCCCCGAAGCGCCGAGTGGTCGAGGCATCGGCCTGGCTGAATGCCTCGAACAGCCGGGCCTGCGCCTCCGGCGTGACGCCGATGCCGGTATCAGCCACCTCGAATCGAAGGAACGCGCGCCCGTCCGTAGCTTCCATCGAGCCCACGCGGATGACCACTTCGCCCCGCTCGGTGAACTTGAGCGCGTTGCCGGCCAGATTGAACAACACCTGCCTCAGACGGCCCGGATCTCCCCGAACCAGCCGCGGCACCTGTTCCTCCACGGTGCACGCGAATTCAAGGTCTTTCGCCGCAGCCATCTGACCCAGCAGCGTGGTGACGTCTTCGAGCATGGCCCGCAGGTCGAACTCCAGCTCCTCGAGGACGAGCTTCCCCGCCTCGATCTTCGAAAAGTCGAGGATGTCATTGATGATCGTGAGCAGTGCTTCTCCTGATTTGTACGCAGTGCCGGCCTGGTCGCGCTGGTCGGGAGAGAGATCGCTGTCGAGCAGGAGCCCCAGCATCCCGAGTACGCCGTTCATGGGCGTACGTATCTCATGACTCATCATCGCCAGGAATTCATCTTTCGCGCGACTCGCCGCGGCCACCGTCTCGGCTTGCAGCCTGAGCTCGGCGTTCGATTCGCTGATTCGGGCAACCATGGCACCAAACGCCTTGCTCAGTGCACCGACCTCGTCCCTGCGGTGCGCGGGCAGGTCCACCCGGTAATCACCCTGCGCGATCCGTCCGGCCGCCCGCCGCAATTGCACCAGGGGCGCCGTGATCCGGTCGGCGAAGAGAATCGACACGATCGCGCCGAACCCGAAGATCCCCGCACTGATCAGCAGGGCGACCGCTTGACTGTTCGACCGTTGTATGTGGACCGGTTCGAGCGACATGCCGAGCAGTAGTGCGCCGAGACGCGCCCCGCCATGCTCGATCGGCACGGTCGCCACGAGTAGATCGTTCGCTTCCCGGAGGCCGAACTGCGCCGGCATGGCGTCGAGATCCGGAGCGAGCCGCCTCGGGTCGTACAGGGCGTAGAGCTCGGCGGAAGAATCGATGGCGACGACGAACGCGACCTCTGGATCAGCGCTGATGCCAGCGACGACGGCCTCCGCACCGGCGTCATCTCTCAGCCGCAGCGCCCGGCCGATCCCCATCGCTGCGACGTTGGCCACTTTCGTCGTGTGGCCGCGCAAGGCGGCGAGGCGTTGCTCTTCTTGTTGGTGGGGGAAATAGGCGACGGTGAAGGCTGAGATAGGCACGACCACCGCGAAGGCACTCGCGATCAGCTGGGAGCGGATCGGAAACCGGTTGAGGACGGCGCGCATGAGTCGGCGGTTGCCGGTCGTGGACCCCAGTGTATTGGTCGGTCGAGGCTCCCTAAAGGGATTGCCGAAAGCGTTGGCACTTTAGCGAGTTCTGTGCCGGTCGTGCTAAGTGCTTTGGTACCAGCGCAATGGGATCGGGCGGGCGATCGACCGGCAGCGCGGCTTGTTGCGCTGCGCAACCCAGCGGTACGAAATCGCAACGCCATCTGCGGGAATGCCGTGAGCTCGGGGACACTGCTTGGCTCGACGGCCGCGAGGTTCAGCTTTCGCTCTTAACCTTCCTGATCTCCTCGGTCAGTCTGGGTACAATCTCGAATAGGTCGCCTACGATCCCGTAGTCGGCAATCTTGAAAATCGGTGCGTCCTTGTCGCGGTTGATCGCGACGATGGTCTTGGCCGTCCGCATGCCGGCGAGATGCTGGATGGCGCCCGAGATACCCACCGCGATGTAGAGCGACGGGCTCACCGTCTTTCCGGTCTGACCCACTTGAGCGGCATGGTCGCGCCAACCAGCGTCGACCACAGCCCGGCTGGCGCCGACGGCCGTGCTGCCCAGCGCGTCGGCGAGGTCCTCCAGCAGCTTGAAGTTCGCCGGCTCCTTGAGTCCGCGCCCGCCCGACACGACAACCGGAGCCTCCGACACGTCGAGCGCGGCCTGCTCCGGGGCCTTGATCTCCCTCACGCGCACCCGCGCCTCGAAGGCCGGGACCGCGACCTCCTCGGCGCTGCCTGGCGTCCCGGGGCCACCCTCGAACGTGTTCGGCCGGACCGAGATCACGGCCGGGCTGGCGGTGAGCCGGGCCTTCTGAAGCACCTTGCCCGCGTACACCGGCCGCGTGACCGCTACCGCGGCACCGTCCGCGCCAAGCCCCACGACATCAGTGGCGCAGCCGACCGCCAGCCTGGCGGCGATCCGCGGCGCGAGGTCTTTCCCCTGTGCCGTCGCCGAGAGTACGATCGCGCGATACTGCGTTGCAATCGACGCGACGGTGGCGGCGAACCCATCGGGGTTGTAGCGCGCGAACTCGGGATGCACCGCATTCAGCACCCGGTCGGCGGCGAGCTGCTCGCTGCCGCCTGGTGGAGCGTCGCCGAACACGATGGCGTCCACCGCACCTCCAAGCTGGCGGGCCGCTGCCACAGCCTCGTGCGACGCCTTTCTCAGCGTGCCGTCGCGCGACTCGGTGACCGCGAGGACTGAGGTTCCCGCCATCAGAGCACCTTGGCTTCAGTTCGCAGGAGCCGAATGAGCTCCGGGACGGCGTCCGCCCCTTCACCGACGATGCGGCCGGCCTGGCGCTCCTTCGGTACCTCGAGCGCGACCACCTCCACGCTCCCCGCCACGAGGGCCGCGGCCTTGGTTTCGAGCGGCTTCTTCTTGGCAGCCATGATGCCCTTGAGCGCCGGGAGGCGGGGATTGTTGAGCCCCTTCTCGCAGGTGATGACGGCCGGCAACCGGCACTCAACCACCTCTATCCCACCCTCGATCTCCCGCTCGGCTTCCACAGTGCCGTCGGTAATCGTGAGATGGGCGACCGACGTCACGCAGGGAAGGTTCAACAGCTCCGCCACCATCGGCCCGACCTGCTGGTTGTAGTCGTCCACGGCCAGCTTGCCGAACAGGATCAGATCGTAACCACCGCCTTTGAGCTCGGCGGCCAAGGCTTTGGCGATCTCCAGACCATCGGCCGAGCCAGGCGACTGGAGCAGCACCGCGCGATCGATGCCCATGGCCAGCGCGGTGCGGAGCGTCTCCTGCGACGCGTCGGTCCCCACCGCGTATGCCACGGTCTCACCGGCGCCGGCCTTCTCCTTCCGGGCCAGCGCCTCTTCGACGGCGAACTCGTCGTAGGGGTTGATGACGAATTTCAGGCCGGTTTCATCGATGGACTTGCGATCGGGGCCAGGGACGATCTTGGCGACCGTATCGGGGACCCGCTTGAGACACACTGCGATCTTCAACGTGCACTCCCGCTGGTGGCGTGAACCGGCGGCCTGAGCCGCCGCGGCGCAAAGGTAGCCGGGGAGTGGCGCTCAGTCGAGGTCCGGGCCCCGCTCCTCCACCTCGCGCGCGCCGAAGCTTCGGCGAATCACGATCCGGAACGTGCGCGCTTGGCCCGGGGTCAGGAAACGCTCGAGCGTCGGGCCGGCGGGATTACCCTGATTGATGTTGAACGTCCCGAAGTTGGCGTACCGTTCGTCCAGCACGTTGGTCACCAGCCCGGTCACTTCCCAGTGCCCGGCGGCCCAGGTAATGCGCGCGTCAGCGGCGAACCAGCCGTCGAGCGGCTCGGTTTCGTTCGCCTCGTCCCCACGCAGCCACTGCTTACCCACGTAGCGCGCATCCGCACCGAGTAAGATGCCCGCGGGGAGCCGGACGCTGCCGCCGAATTTCACCTGATGGTCCGGCACCAGCGGCAGGCGATCGCCCGGCTCGACCGCATTCTCGCCGCCTTCCTCCTCGCGGATG
>DASSUE010000149.1:0-12723 GCA_035707305.1 Gemmatimonadales bacterium | reverse complement strand
CTGCGGGGGCCCATCGGACTCGACCTCGGCGGACGCCAGCCCGCGGAAACCGCGCTCGCGATCCTTGCCGAGATGACCGCCGTGCGGTACGGACGAACGGGTGGAACGCAAACGGGCTCGCCCAAGGCGAGCCCGTCGGCGACACCGACGATGTAGCGCCTACTCGTCGCAGACCACCGTGCCCTCGCGATCGGGGATCCGCCCGCGTTGTTCGGTGGCGGGCACCTCGGCGACTTTCCCTCCGAAGATGACGCAGCTTCGCCCCGGGAGTTGATCGTAGGTTGCCTCGCCGGACCAGCCCTTCGAGTTCGCCGACAGGATATTGAGCGCCACTCCCGAGCTCCAGGAGTAGTGCACCGCGAGCACCCTGGTGGTGCGCGAGTACGTCCCCTGCACTGCCCGATATTGGCGCTGTGACGTCGCGAGGTTCATGAGATCTGCCCGCATCAGGCTCAGCAAACCCTGATCGGCGGACGGCGGATTGTCCGCGAGGCTCAGCACCTGATTGAGCATACGCGACGGCTGCTCTCCGCTATCCATACACGCCGGCGCGCCCGGCCGCGCGCTCCCAACCCTGCCGTCCGCCGCGAGCGTGGACGGGACCGTGCCCATGAAGATGGCGCACGCCGGCAACGCGTTGGCCGAGTCCCGAGCGATGGCAGCCCATCCCCAGGGCGATGCCCACACGACGCGGAGCTCCATTCCCCGGTCAGCGGTGAGACCGAGACGTGACGGGTGTGCCGAGTAGCTCCCGGTCAGCCGGTGATGCCGCCGCTCGAGATCGCGAAGCCGGAGTAATGCGGTCTCGAGCCGTCCCGACGAGATCGCGCCCACGGGGCCAGGCTGCGTCGCGGCATCGAGGTCGATCGGGTGCGACGAGGCGGCGGATGTGCCAGTGGTACGGGCGGTGCCGCCGCGACGCGCGCGTTTACCGGCTTGCGGCTTTCCGGAATCGGTGGCTCCCGCGGGCTGGGTGGCCAGTGCCGTCATCGTGGCGCTGTCGGCGTAGGGAGGCGCGGAGGCCGTAGTCTTCCAGGGCACTCCGATGAATCCGCCTTCCAGCGAGGAGCCGGACCCGCAGCCGAGCACCAAGACCGCCAGGCCCACCGCGAGCCGGCGGTCATGCGACATTCCAGCCATCAGCCCTCCACTTCGCGCGAAGCTGCCGGTGAATTACGGGAGTTACCAGCCGCGCATCGTCCATGCCGGACAAGGGATCCAGCGCCCGAAACACCTTTCGATGAGCTGCCAGACCGACTCATCGCTCCAGCCGGCCGCCGGCTTGCCTTGGATTCGGCTTCCGGGGCGCGGCTCAAGTTAGGTCGGGCCGCGTGGTCGGCTCGGCCCGAACTGGATGTCTGCCGGGGGGACCCTAGCTTCCCTACGTTCATCGACTTGGGATGCGACCGACCCCCTGTCCCGCAGTCGAGGACCATCCGGGTGCTGCCACTTCATCGTCGAGTCGTGCGGCCTCGCTACGCCGGTGGCCATGCTCGCTCTGGTGCCCGGCCAAGGCATAGTTGGAGTCGGTCGGCCCATCCTACAACCGGGAAACGGTATGCGCCAGAGACCCCGACGTGGCGTCCGAGCCGCGGCAATCGTGCTACTGGTCGGTCTCGCTTGTCGGCCATCTGCTACATACGACGTAGTGCTTCGCCGGGGCACCATCTACGACGGCAGCGGGGCACCGCCCTTCACCGGCGACGTCGCCATCCAGGCCGACACCATCGCAGCCGTCGGTCCCCGGGTGGCGGGAGGCGGCCGCACTGAAATAGAGGCCGGTGAACTCGCGATCGCCCCCGGCTTCATCAACATGCTCAGTTGGGCTACCGAATCGCTGCTGGAGGATGGTCGGGCACAGAGCGACATCCGCCAAGGGGTGACGCTCGAGGTGTTCGGGGAAGGCATCTCCATGGGGCCGCTCACCGATTCGATGAAGACGGAGATGGTGGCGCTCCAAGGCGACATCAAGTTCGGCGTCGCCTGGACCAGCCTGGCGCAGTATCTCGACCATCTGGTCGCGCGTGGCGTCAGCCCCAACGTCGCCTCCTTCATCGGCGCCACCACCGTGCGCATTCACGAGCTGGGGTATGAGGATCGTCCCCCGAGCCCCGAGGAGCTCGGGCGGATGCAGGCTCTGGTTCGGACCGCAATGCGGGAGGGTGCGCTGGGCGTCGGCTCATCACTTATCTACGCGCCGGCGTTCTACGCGAAAACCGACGAGCTGGTCGCGCTGTCCAAGGCCGCCGCCGAATACGGCGGCATGTACATCTCGCACATGCGAAGCGAGACCAACCGCCTGACGGAGGCGGTGGACGAGGTCATTACGATCGCGAGAGAGGCCGGTGTTCGCGCCGAGATCTATCACCTCAAGGCGGGTGGCGAGGCGAACTGGCCCAAGATGGACGAGGTCATTCGCAAGGTGAACCAGGCCCGCGCGTCGGGCCTGGCGATTACCGCCGACATGTACACCTACACCGCGGGCGCGACCGGGCTCGACGCGGCGATGCCTCCGTGGGTCCAGGAGGGCGGCTATCTCAAGTGGGCCGGGCGGCTCAGGGATCCGAAGATCCGCGCTCGCGTGAAGCGGGAGATGAACACACCCACCGACGCGTGGGAGAATTTCTTTGGCTTCGCCGGGCCGGAACGAATGCTACTGGTCGGATTCAAGGCGGATTCACTCAAGCGGTACACCGGCAAGACGCTCGCCGACGTCGCGCGGCTCCGGGGCACTCCACCGGAAGAGACCGCGATGGATCTGGTGGTGCTCGACGGCAGCCGCGTGGCCACCGTCTACTTCCTCATGTCCGAGGACAACGTCCGAAAGCAGATTCCGTTGCCGTGGGTCAGCTTCGGCTCGGACGCCGAGGCGGCCGCACCCGAGGGCGTGTTCCTCAAGTCGAACCCGCATCCGCGGGCCTACGGCAACTTCGCGCGGCTGCTGGGCCGATACGTGCGGGACGAGAAACTGATCTCGCTGGAGGAGGCGATTCGCCGGCTGACCTCGCTGCCGGCGACCAACCTCAAGCTCACTCGCCGTGGCAGCCTGGCACCGGGCTACTTCGCCGACGTGGTGGCATTCGATCCGGCCACCATCGCCGACCACGGCACGTTCGAGCGGCCGCACCAGTACGCGACGGGTATGAAGCACGTCTTTGTGAACGGGGTAGCGGTGCTCGAGAATGGAGCGCACACCGGCGCGACGCCGGGGCGCGTGGTGCGAGGGCCGGGAGCGACGAGACGAGTAACGAGTGACGAGTGACAAGTCGACTGCACTTGTCACTTGTCACTCGTTACTCGCAAGTCCAGATCGGCCCGCTCCAGCTCACCCGCGGGAGTGGGCCGCCGCACCAGTGCCGGAACTTGCCCCCAACCCGCCCGTCCCAGCACGTCCGCAGTGCGCTGATTCACCACGTCGGACTCGCCTCCGGGCGCGGCGCACGCAGCGGCCAGATCCAGCCACGACAACGCCTCCTCGTGGGCATAGCGCTGATTCGCGCCGTCGCTCGCCGCGAGTGCATGTCGGTAGGCGAGGGCGCGCTCGCCCGCCAGCTCGGCGTGGCGGGCGATGTCGCCGTGCGCAATCGTGCGGAGATCGCTCGCGGCCAGCAGTTCCAGCGCACGCGCGATCGTACGATGCACCTCCCGGCGGCGCGACGTCGTCAGACCTTGGCTGACCACGCGGCTGATGATGGGATGCGCCGGCCGATACGCACCGTCCTCCTCGGCCACCAGATACCGTTCGACCAGACCGTCCGCCATCGTCGCCGCCCGGAGCCTCGAAATGCCGTGGACATGCGACAGCAGGTCCGGCCGGCATCCGCTGCCCGCGAGCGCGATGGTGATGAGCAGGTCGTAGAGGTCCCTCGGCAGCGATTCGATGCGCTCGGCGATCGCGTCGTGTACTGTCGGGGCCATGACCATCTCGGACGACCCGCCGTCGGCGGGAGCGGCGAGCCATTCGCCGGATGTGGTGTCGGCGGCGATCCAGCCTTGCGCGAAGAGCGTCCGGAGGAGCTCGATGATGTAGAACGGATTTCCGCCGGTGACGTCATGCAGCCGCGCGGCGAACCGCCGGCCGCCGGTGGGAAGCCGGATATGGCCGAGCTCCCGGATCATCTCCCACACGTCCTCTTCGGCTAGCGGCGACAGCGTCACCGCAGCCGCGTACGGACGAGCGCGCAGCGCGCGTGAAAGCCGCGCCGCCGGGGCATCGCGAGTGAGCTCGCCGAGCGTGAGCGTGGCGCACCAGAGAACCGGCGCCTGCTCCAGGCGTCGGACCACCGCGTGGATCAGGTTGCAACTTTCGGCATCGGCCCAGTGCAGATCATCCAGGGCGATCACCACCGACTGCTCGGATGACACCGCAAGGAGCATCTGGGACATCGCCTCCGAAAGGCGCCTGGCGTCGGCGGACGTCGCGGACGTCGCCTCGGGCAGACCCGGGAAGCGGCGACGGAGGTCCGGTACCAGTCGGCTCAGCTCGGCCAACCACTCCGGGTCGGTGCCTCCCAGGCCCGCCGCGCCCATCGCCTGGGTCACGATTTGAACCACCAGCCCGTATGGAAGCGCGGCTTGGGCGTCGTCATTCCGCCCTCGCAGCGCCAAGCCACCCTCGGCCACTACACGACGGAGCAACTCGTCCACCAGCCGGGTTTTTCCTACTCCGGCCTCGCCCTCGACCAGCGCGACTCGCCCCTGCCCGCGGCGAACCGCGTTCCACGCCCGGGCCAGCACATCCATCTCCGCGCTCCGGCCGACCAGAGGTCCCTGCAACGACGGCAGACGCCCTAACCGCTCGGCAGTTACGGGACGCGGAGTCCGCCCCGAGACGTCCGCCTCGATGCGCCGAACCAGCTGCAGGATGCTTCGTCCCGGCTCGATTCCCTCGTCCGCCAGCAGTCGCTTCCGATAGGCGGCAAACCGAGCCAAGGCGGCAGCCCGGTCACCCGAGAGGTAGACGGCTTCGACCAGGAGACGCGCGCCATCTTCGGACGCGGGCTCCGCCTGGAGCCACGCCTCGGCGTGGGCGATTGCTTGGCGCCAGTCCCACCGTTCCATCGCGGCGCGAGCGAGCGCACCATGCGCTCCGGTCCACCGGGCCACCAGCTTCCGGCGGGTTTCAGCCGCCCAGTCGTCGAAAGTCGGGGAATGCCGAATCGTGAGCCCTTCGAGAAAGCGAGTAGCGTCGTACCCGACCGCGGCCTCCGGATCTCGCTCGGCGGCAGCGAGGAATTTGAGGGCGTCGCAGGCGATCGGCCGCTCGACGCCCACGCTCGAACGCGTGACCCCCAGCGCGTCTCCCACAGCGGCCCGAAGCTGGACCAGCGCCTGCCTGAGCGAGGCCCGGGCTGCCTCATCGTCGTGCTCCCCCCATAAGAGCGCGGCGAGTTGCTCCCGCGAGTGCGGGCCTGGCTCCAAGATCAGGAACGTGAGCAGGGCGAGGCACTTAGCGCCGAGTGCCGGGGCGGCGGCACCATCGGAATCGGCGGGGCGGAGCGCTGGCTGGCCGAACACCGTAAAGACGATATCGGACACTCCGGTTTCCTGGAGAGATGCTGCCCCAACGTACTGGCGTTTCACGTTGCGGCAAGGGCGATTCACGGTGATTTCACGGGGCGGCGTCACATTCCCGCTCGTCGCAGCAAGCAGTTCAGCCAGCCACTTGAGGGAGGGGACGATGTCGAAGGAGAGCTCGCAGGTCCGGATCAAGCTTACCCCCGAGCAAAAGGCGATGGTCAAGAATGCAACCGGCAAGGATGCCGAGTCGCTGGAGCTCAGCGTGTCGGAGCTCGAAGAGCGGATCGCGCCAGGCCCGGTTGGTACCAGGGGGCCCGCCTGATTCCACGGGTAAGTGGTGGGATGGGCGGTCGCCGAGTGGCGACCGCCCACTTGGCTTTCCGGCGGCCGCACCAACAGAAGTTCTAGATCGACGTTTCACGCTGGGGCAGCAGCATTCACGAGGAATTCACGCAAGGCTGAGAGATTCTCCCTCGAAGCAAGGCCGTCCACAGTCCAGGAGGAAAGATGCCGAACGACAGCTCGCAGGTCCGAATCAAGCTCACCCCGGAGCAGCGCGCGCAGGTCAAGAGCGCGACCGGTAAGGATGCGGAGTCGCTCGAGCTCAGCGTGCAGGAGCTCGAAGAGCGGATCGCGCCAGGACGCACTGTCAACCCGCAGTTCAAGCCGCTCTAGTCGTCTGCAACCGTCGCTCACTGTACAACCGGCGAACTCTCAGGGAGGTCACATGTCGGAGCGCAAGGAGCAGGTCCGGATTCAGCTCACCCCGGAGCAGAAGGAGATGATCCGGAAGACCACCGGGAAGGACGCCGGTGCACTCGAGATGACCGTGCAGGAACTGGAAGAGCGCATCGCCCCGATCAAGCTCTAGTTTCCTGCCGGCATCCGGGACGTTGCGAGAACGGGGTGGGCGCGAACGCGCCCGCCCCCGTTTCGTTTCAGGCTGGCGCAACCTCGTGCCGGACCGTACCTTGCGCTGACATTCCTTTCGACAAGGTTCCTGTCCCTCGTGGACACCATCTCGAAGGCCGACCACGGCACCAGCGCAGCACACCACACCGCCGACTCGCTCCGGCGGGAGGTGGAGCGTTTACGCCTGATCCAACAGATCTCCAACCAGTTCAACTCCTCCCTCGATTTCGACGCCCTCCTGCCGCAGGTGTTCCGGACAGTTCTGGAAACACTGGGGGCAGAGGGCGGGTCGCTCTGGGTGGCTGAGGGGGACATGCTGACCTGCCGCCTGGCGGTCGGCGGGGCCAGCCAGCGGTTGATCGGCGCGCAGATGCCGGTCGGCACCGGTTTCATCGGCGACGTGGCGCAGCGCCAGCGCACCACCGTGGTAACGCAGGCGATCCAGGACCCGCGGTACGACGCGAAGGTCGATGCCACGGGCGACACCGATACGTCGACCGTCATGGCCACCGCGATGGTAGCGCAGGGCCAGACCGTCGGCGCACTACAGGTCACCAACAAGCTGACTGGGAACGGCATCTTCGACGGCGGGGACCGGGAGCTGTTCGAGGGGTTGGCGGCCAGTGCGGCGATTGCGCTCCGGAACGCCCAGCTGCATACGGCGGAGCGTCGGGCGCGGGACCTTGCTCTGCTGCTCGAGATCAGCCGCGAAATCACCGGCACGCTCGATCTCGATCGAGTGCTGCGGTCGGTGGTGAACCTGGCCGCCCGCGCCCTGCCGTTCGACCGCGGTGCGGTTGCGCTGTACCAGGACGGCCGGTGCGAGGTCCGGGCCGTCGCCGGCCAAGAGCAAGTGGACCCGAAGGATCCTCGGTTGCAGGACCTCGCTGTCCGTGCCGCGTGGGCGGCGGGCCGAGGGGAGCCGTTCTACCTGTCGGATCGGGCTACGCCGGCAAGCGACGCCGAACGCACGTTTCTCACCATCTTCGGCGCCGACCTCGAGTCGGATGAGGTCGGGAGCGGGCTTTACCTGCCGCTCAAAGACGAGGAGGGAATCGTCGGTATCCTGTTGTTCGAGGCGGCGGAAGCGCGGTTCGCCGGTGACACCCAGCGGGAGCTGGCGACGATCCTCGCCAATCAGACCACTGTCGCGCTCCGGAATGCGCAGCTTTACGCCCAGGTCCCGATGGTGGACGCGTTCACCGCCATCGCCGCGCGGAAGCGCAAGCTGCTCGCAATTCCGGAGCGGCGGCGGGCGGCCGCGGCGGTCGTGGCCGTGGTCATCCTGGCGGCGCTCACCATAATCCGCTGGCCGCTTCGGGTGACGGGTCACGAGCCGGCGTTTCGATCTACCCAGCACACCGAGGTCCGCTCGCTGGTACCGGGGATCGTGGATCGCGTGCTGGTGACCGAAGGCAGCGCGGTTGCCCGCGGCGCGCCGGTGGCGGTGCTTCGGGACGCCGAGCTTCGGGCCCAGCGCGATGGGGCCGCTGCGGCGGCTGCGGAAAGCGAACGGTCGGCCGCGCAGGCCGCAGCCCGCGGGGATGCCGGCGAGGAGCGGCGTCAGCGGATCCGCGCGGCCAGCTACCGGACGCAGGCGAGCGTGCTGGACGAGCGCGTCGCTGCATCGGTCATCCGATCCCCGTCGGGGGGCATCGTGCTGACCGCACGGCCGGAGGAGCGGGTCGGTGGCCACGTCGATGCCGGAGATTTGGTCGTCACAGTCGGCCGCACCGACACCTTGGAGCTCGAGTTCGGCGTGGAGCAGCGTGACGTGGCGCGGGTAAGCGAGGGACAGGAGATCCGGCTGCGGGTGGACGCGCTTCCCCAACGCACGTTCGCGGGCCGGGTGAGCTCGATCGGACGCCTGCCGCTCGACGGCGCCGGTGAGGTTCGATATCCGGTCCGAGGCATGGTTCCTAATCTTGACGGGCTGCTTCGGCCCGGCATGGCCGCACACGCGCGGGTGCTTACGGAGCCTGCCTCGGCGGTCGGCCGGATGCTCCGCGAGCCGATCCGACAGGCGCGACTTCTCTGGTGGAGGTTCTGGTCATGAAGCGCCGTTTACTCGCTGCCTTGATGGCGGGTGCCGCGCCGGCCGTCGCCGGCTGCGGGGACCGCCCCGCACAGGCCACGGCCTCGGCGCCGACGGCTACGTTCGACCTGCTCACCGTGGACACCGCGACAGTTGCCGTGCCGCTCAGCGTGCCGGCGCAACTCTACGTCGAGCACGACGCCGCCGTCGCGGCCCGGACCGCCGGCACAGTGCAGCAGGTGATCGTCGACCTGGGCGCCCGCGTGGCGGCCGGACAGCTCCTGGCCCGGCTCGAAAGCGTTGACCAGGAGATCGCCCTCGCCCAGGCCGAAGTGGTCAACGCCAACGCGGAGCAGAACGCGGGGCGGGTGCGATCGCTCACGGCCTCTGGGGCGGCGACCGTGGCTGACTCCGAGGTGGCGGAGTTCCGCGCGCGCGAAGCGGCACTTGCCGTCCGAAAGGCGCGGCGGGAGGAGGAACTCACCCGAATCACCGCGCCGTTCACCGGCGTGGTGACGTCGCGAAGCGCCCGACCCGGCCGTCTGGTGTCGCCAGGCGACACCCTGTTCCGAATCACGGCGTCCGGCCCGCTGCTCGCGCAGGTCCGCGTCCCCGAAGCCGCGGCGGGGGGAATCCGCATCGGGTCGAGCGCACGAGTCACCGGCGCGGGCGGAACAGCGGACGCCCGGGTTATCCGGGCCTCGCCCGCGATCGACGCGGCAAGCGGGACTCGAGAGGTGGTTGTGGAGCTGGGGTCCGGTGCCCGACTCCTGCCCGGTGCGACCGTCACGGTGCGGCTCGGCAGCGAGCGGCGGCGGGTCATTGCGGCACCGCGGGCCGCGATCGCCGAGGAAGGCTACGTGCTGGTGTGGGAGAACGGCCGTAGCGCCCTCCGCGCGGTGACGCTGGGCGCAGACCTGGGCGATGGTCGCATCGAAGTCGTGAGCGGTCTCGCGCCGGGCGAACGGCTGGTGCGGTCCGAACGGTGAACCCCCGCCCCCGGTGCCGTCCCGAACTCCGGCTGGTGGAGCAGGTGTACCGGGGTGAGCTCGGGTACATCGTGAAGGACCCCACCACCCACAAGTACTTCCGGTTCCGTCCAGTCGAAGCACTGGTGCTCCAGTCGTTCGACGGCCGGCGCACGCCGGCGGAGATCGCCAAGGACCTGATCGAGGACGGCATCCGCCTCTCGGCCGCGGCCGTCGAGGGGTTCGCCCGCAAGCTCTCCCAGATGGGATTGATGGAGCGCACGCTCGGCGAGCGCACCACGCTCGAGCTCGAACGCCTCCGCGCCGAGCGGCGAAAGCGGCGCCAGCGGCGATTCTTCCGCGGCGACATTACTCGGATGCGGTGGTCATTCGGTGATCCCAACGGATTTCTCGATCGGACCATGCCCTGGGTGCGCTGGTGCTTCACCCGGGCATTTCTCTGGGGGTCACTTGCCCTCTTCGCGGTCTATTTCCTGGTAATTGCGGTGCGTTGGCCGGAGTTCTACGCCACGCTCGAGCGGGCCTACTTCCCGAACTCGCTCACCTTCGGCACCATCGCCATGCTCTGGTGCGTGAGTATCGTCGTGATCTGGATCCACGAGCTGGGGCACGCGTACACCTGCAAGGTGTTTGGCGGCCAGGTGCATGAGATGGGCTTCATGCTGCTGTACTTCGAGCCCTGCTTCTACTGCAACGTGAACGACGCGTGGACCTTCCCCGAGCTGCGCGCGCGCCTTTGGGTGACCGCTGCCGGCTCGTGGATCCAGTTCGTGCTGGCCGCCCTGGCCGCGATCGTGTGGTGGATCGCAGCGCCGGGAACGTTGGTATCGGACGTCGCCATGGCGACGATGCTGGTCGGCGGTGTGACTGCCATCCTGACCAACATGAACCCGTTGATTCCGCTCGACGGTTACTTCGCGTTGAGCGATTGGCTGGAAATCCCCAACCTGCGGCAACGGGCGTTCGGTCATCTGGCCTGGTGGATCAAGCGACGCCTGTTCGGTGTGGAGCTAGAGGAACCTGCCGCGACCGATCGCGAGCGGCAGGTCTTTCTCTGGTACGGCTGGCTGGCGGGTGGCTACATCGTGATGAGCCTGGTGGTCTTCGCGCTCATCGCCGGCGGCTGGGCTCGGGAGACGTTCGGCACCATCGGCGTCCTCGTCGTGGTCGCCTGGTTGTTGGTGTCGTTCATCAAGCCGCTCCGCGCCGGCGCGAGCTCGCTCATGCTCGCGTTCCGCACGCGCCGGGCAGCCTGGCGGGCGAGACGTGGTCTCGAGCGTGGCCAGTGGCGCTTCGCCTGGGTCGTGGCGGCAGTCGTGATCGCCGCGCTGCTCATCCCACGGTGGCTCACCGTCACCGGCGATTTCACCGCGGCGCCGGCCCGCGCGCTTGCGCTCGTGGCGCCGGAAGCGTCGGTGATCGGGCAGGTGGCAGCGCGAGAGGGCGTTGTCGCACCGGCGGGAGCGTCGCTGGCGCGACTTGAGAGCCCTGATCTGGAGCGACTCCGCGCTCTGGCGGCACGCGAAGCCGACTCCTTGGCGGCCGACCAACTGCTCGCTCGCGCGTACGGATGGGCGGATGAGGTGGAGCGGCTCGATGCGGAGCGGGCCAGCGCCGAGGCAGTGGTGCGCGCCCTGGATGCACGCCGCGCCGCGCTCACGCTCCGCGTCCCGATCGCGGGGCAGGTGCTCACGCCGCGGCCCGAGTTTCTGCTCGGACATCCGGCCCAGCCGGGCGACACGGTTCTGATCGTGGGCGACGCGGATTCCCTCGAAGTGCGTGTCCGCCTCGCCGGGAGCGGCGCGAGCCTTGTCCGGCGGGGCCAGGAGGTGAGTCTGCTCCCGCATGCCGATCCCGCGAATCCGCGGCAAGCGACGGTCGTGAGCATCGCCCCGGCCGCGAGGGGGTCCGAGGGATTGGAAGCGCGAGTTCGCATGGCAGCGGGAGGCGTCTGGCGGCCCGGGAGCACCGGCGAAGCCAGCATCCGGATCCGGCGCAGCAACGTGGCCGGTGCCCTGTGGTGGGGCGTGCGCAAACGCCTTCGCTCGGACCTCCTGCTCTGATGCGGCGGAATTTCGTCGCGCTGGTGCAGGGGGTGCTGGGAGAGCGATTCGAGATCGAGCGCGAGCTCGGTCGCGGTGGCGCCGCCCGAGTCTTTCTCGCCACGGAGCCCGGGGGTCGGAAGGTCGCGCTCAAGGTTCTCCACCCGGAACTCCTGGCCAGCAGCGCGGCGGACCGGTTCCTCCGGGAGATCCGGCTGGCCGGCCAGCTGGACCACCCGAACATCGCCCCGCTGGTGGGTTCCGGCGAGGCGGGGTGGGCGGTGTACTACACCATGGCCTACGTTGAGGGTCCCTCCCTTCGCGAGCGCCTCACCGCCGGGCCGCTGGGCCTGGAAGAATCCCGCCGGGTCGCGGGCGACCTCCTGTCGGCCCTGCAGCACGCCCATGAGCGCGGGATCGTCCACCGCGACGTGAAGCCGGAGAACATCGTGCTGTCGCCGAGCGGCGCCGTGCTGCTGGATTTCGGGATTGCGCGGGCGGTCGAGACGATCGGAGCCGAACACCTGACGCGATCCGGCATCACCCTGGGTACCTCCGCGTACATGAGCCCGGAACAGGTACAGGGGCTCCGTGCGCTCGGCCCACCGACCGACCTCTACTCGCTGGGCTGTGTGCTGTTCGAGTGCCTGGCCGGGCGGCCGCCGTTCGTGCACCAGAACGAGTTCATGGTTCTCCGACAGCACTTGAGCGACCGCCCGCCCAACCTCACCTCCCTGGTGCCCGGGGTTCCCCCGTCCCTTGCGAACGCAATCGAGCGCGCCCTTGCCAAGTCGGCCGAAGACCGTTGGCAGTCCGCGGGCGAGATGCGAAACGCCGTATTATTGTAAGAGTTGACCCCTCCGCGGGAACCTCTGTTGGGTGATGCTCTTGTCGGCGATACGCTCGAGCGGCTTCGGCTGACGCTGGCCGAGCAGTATACAGTCAGCCGCGAGCTCGGTCGGGGCGGGATGGCGGTAGTGTATCTGGCCGACGACCCCCGCCACGACCGCCAGGTCGCCATCAAGGTTCTCCTTCCCGAGCTCGCCGCCTCGTTGGGGGGAGACCGATTCCTCCGCGAGATCCGCGTCGCTGCCAAGCTGCAACATCCCCACATCCTCCCGCTGTTCGACTCCGGGAATGCCGACGGCCTGCTCTACTACGTGATGCCGTTCGTGGAGGGCGAGTCGCTGCGCGACAAGCTCAACCGCGAAAAGCAGCTGGACAT